>DATHIG010000899.1:0-2284 GCA_035490035.1 Actinomycetes bacterium | reverse complement strand
AGGCGAATGGCTCGGCCACGCCCAACCGGGCGCCGCTTCGAGCGAGTCGATGAGGTCACCATCTTCCGGCTCCACGACGGCAAGATCGCCCATGCCTGGTCGCTGGAGGACACCCTCGAGCGACTGCGCCAGCTCGGGCTGACCTAGCTCGGCATTGACTGGGCTGAAGTCGCCCCGATCCGGTGGACGACCAAGGTGTCCATGGACCCGGGGCAACTTCACTCCCCAAGGCACGAGACGCATGATGGCTGGGCGGACGAGGAACCTAGCCAGGGCGACGTGCGTCTCAATTGATGAACCAGCAGGTGAGGCTGGAAGGGCAATCTGGATGCAGCGACGGCATCGGCGGCTTGGATTGACGGTGGCTGCTGTGGCCTTGTTGGCTGCCTCGGGCTGTGGGACTCGTGACGCCGGGTCCCGGCCGGCAGCGGCCGAGGGGTGGCGGCGCCTGGCGGCGGCGCCGCTGTCACCGCGGGTTGGGCACAGCGCGGTCTGGACCGGCAGCGAGCTGCTGGTCTGGGGCGGCAGGGTTCCGGGCGGTGGCCCCAAGGCCGATGGGGCCGCCTACGATCTGGCCCGTGACCGTTGGCGGCGCCTGCCCTCGGCCCCCTTGGCCGGCCGATTCGGGCATGCCGCGGTGTGGACCGGCACCGAGCTGCTGGTCTGGGGCGGCAGCCGGCCGGCCCGGGCCGGGCGATCCGAGGTCGCCCTCACCGACGGGGCGGCCTACCGGCCGGCCACCCAGACCTGCCGCCCGATCGCCAAGGCGCCACTCTCCGGGGACACGGCGGTGTGGACAGGCACCGAGCTACTGGCCTTCGGCCGCGTGTCGGCGGGTTCGACGCCGCGGCTGGGCGGAGCCGCCTATCATCCACGCAGCGGCAACTGGCGCCGGCTGGCAACCGCTCAGCTGCCAGCCGGCAATGCCTTCAGGATCGTGCTGGCCGGCAGCACGCTGGCCGCCTTCACCTACCGCGACAGCGAGCGAGCCTGCCACGGCGGCCTGTACGAGCTCGCCGCCGACACCTGGGGCAGGATCGGCTCCTGCCCCCTGCTACCGATCATGTACCCCCAGCCGATCTGGACCGGGTCCAGGATCGTGTTGCTGACCTGGGGTTCGGAGTGGTTCGACGGCGGCGAGGTCAACCCGTGGCCCGAGCGCGTCTACACCAACGGGATCTACGATCCGGCCAGCGACACTTGGAAGCGCCCGGCGGCCCGCCCCGACGGCCTGCAACCTGGTTACGGCGGCCAGTTCGTCTGGACCGGCCGGGAGGTGCTGTTGTGGGGCCTGGGCGGTGGGGTCGCCTACGATCCGTCGGCCAACAGCTGGCGGCCGATGGCCGAGGCTCCGTTTGAGCGCGAGTTCCCTACCTCCACTTGGACCGGCGCCGAGCTGCTGGTGTGGGGCGGCACTACCGGCGAGGACTGCGTGGACGGCTGCCCCCGTGCCGATGGGCTCGCCTACCAGCCGGGATCCGGGTAACGCGAAGCGGTCGTAGCCTCACCGACTACGGCACCGTCGAGCGGCAGGAGCACCGGACCCTGAAGGAGCCGACCTATGAAGCCGATCGCGGTTATCCGTTGGTGCTGGGCGTGTTGCGTCCGTTTGCCGGCCTGATCCAGGAGATCGAGCTAGGCCGCCTAGGGTGACGCGATTCGGGGGCCTGGCGGGACCGGGGAGTTGGCGGCGAAGTACTCGACCAGCGCATCCAGGTCGACGGCTCCACCCAGACGGTTGGTGCCCTGGGCCAGTACGGTGAAATTGTCACCACCCTCGGCGAGGAAACTGTTCAGCGTGATCCGGTAGGAGCCGTTGGGATCGAGTGGTGTGCCGTTGAGCAGGATCGAGGACGGGTCGACCTTGCTGCCGGTGGGCGCCGAGGCGCTCCAGGTGTGGCTGAAGCCGTCCGATACCTGCAGGATCCGGTTCTGTCCCGCTGTCGGGTTGTCGAAGTGCCGCTCCAGGAGCTGGTCGATCCGGGCGTAGACGCGAGCGAAGATCGGGTGTCGTTTGTCGGTGGATGGCGGGCTGGCCAATGCCTTCTCCTCCGTCTGGTTGGCCGAGCTGCCGCCAGGGGACTATCCTGCCGCTAAATCAAGTTGTCAAGTGATCACTTGAATGGAAGGACGGATGGGCGACCGGGCGGCCAAGACAGCCCTGTTCGACGAGTTCGCCCGGGCGGCCAAGGCCCTGGCCAGCGGTCGGCGGATCGAGCTGGTGGACGTGCTGGCCAACGGCGAACGCACCGTGGAGGCCCTCGCCGGCGAGGTTGGCCTGTCG
>DATHIG010000898.1:0-2003 GCA_035490035.1 Actinomycetes bacterium | reverse complement strand
TCCACCTGGCCGGCGGCTGGCAGGGCCTGCTCAATACCAGCTACGGCCGCTACCTCGACCTCAAGGTGGCGCTGTTCGGGGGGCTGGTCGCCCTCGGGGCGCTCAACCGCTACCGGGTGGTGCGGGCGCTGGTCGCCGGCGTCGATCGCCTGGGCGACCTCCGGCGCAACGTGCGCGGCGAGGTCGCCCTTGCCGCCTGCGTCCTGGCCGTCACCGCCGTGCTGAGCCAGCTCCCGCCGGGCAAGTTCGTCGTCGAGCGGGCGGCGGCCAAGCCGCCGCCCCCGGCCAGCGTGCAGGTCGAGGGCAGCGACTTCGCCACCTCGGTGCGGCTGGCCCTCACCGTCTCGCCAGGCAGGGCCGGCCCGAACAGCTTCGCCGCCAAGCTCACCGACTACGACTCGGGCGAGGACTGGCCGGCCACCCGGGTCGCCCTTCGGTTCACGGCACGCCACCGGCCCGAGATCGGCGGCGCCACCCTCGAGCTTGCCAAGGCCGCCGACGGGATCTGGCGCGGCCAGGGCAGCGAGCTCTCCATCGAGGGCCAATGGGTGGTGGTCGGCCTGGTCGAGGGGTCCGGCCCGGCGGTCACCGTGCCCCTGGAGCTGGAGACCCGCGCCGCCGCCCAGCCGGTCAAGGTGTCCGAGGTGCCTGGCCAGCCAACGCTCTACACCATCACCCTGGCCGCCGGCGGGACCCTGCAGACCTACATCGACCCAGGCCGCCCCGGTCCCAACACCGTCCACTTCACCTTCTTCGACCCCGCCGGGAACGAGCAGCCCACCACCAAGGCGCGCGCCAGGGCGACCAAGCCGTCAAGCGCCCCCGAGGCGCTGACGCTGCTCCGCCTGGGTCCCGGGCACTTCGCCGCCAACGTCGACCTCCAACCGGGCCGCGTGTCGTTCGCGATCGACGCCACCGCCGGCCGCCGGGCCACTGGCGGCCGGTTCGAGCAGGTCATCGAGTAGAGGAACGCAACCACATGAACTCGCAATGTCGTCCCCGAATGCGGCCGGTCACCGCCACGATCCTGCTCGCCGTCGCGCTCCTCGGCCTTGCCGCCTGCTCGGGCGGGGGCGCGGCCGGCCCGCCGGCCGCCACCACCGTGGTCGCCGACCGTCCGAGCAGCCCGGCCAGGCTCACCATCGTCGCGCCGCGCAACGGGCAGACCGTCCGCCAGGACCGGCCGGAGCTGCGGCTCGGCCTGGACGGGGCCAAGATCGTCAGCCAGACCACCACCCGCATCCAGGGCGACGAGGGCCATATCCACGTGCACGTCGACGGCAAGCTGGTCGACATGAACTACGGGCTGCGGCAGCGCCTGCCCCAGCTCCCCGCGGGCCAGCACGTCGTCCAGGTGGAGTTCGTGGCCGCCGACCACGTCCCGTTCGAGCCGCGGGTCCTCACCCAGGCGGCGTTCCAGGTCACCGGGTGACCTCGATTCCCGCCACCGACCCAGCCACCACCCACCCAGCCGGGCGCCGGGTCCCCCGGAGGGGGAGCGTAGCCGGTGGCCGGATGGGGTACCACCGGCTGTCCACAGCCCCCGGGCTACCGTCTCCGCCCGGCGTCGCCTCCGGGCTACCGTCCCCGCCCGGCGTCGGCGCCGTGGTCGTGGTCGGCGGCCTCACCTTCCTGCTCGCCCGCCCGGCCTTCGGCGGGCTGCGGTTCGCTGTCCCCCTGCTGGCCGCCGGCTACCTGGCGCTGGCCGCCGCCGCCCTGCTCGCGCGCGAGCGGGCCGGAGGGATCCGGCCGCGGGCGCCGCTGGGTTGGGGGGTGCCCCTGGTCCTTGGAGTGGCCGGGGTGGTCGGGGCTGGGGTGGTGGCCGGGCCGGCCCCCGACCGGCGGGTCGGTGCCGCGGCGGCCGGCCTGGTCCTGCTCGCCGCCGTGGCCGAAGAGGCGTTGTTCCGGCGGCTGCTCTACGGCCGGCTGGAGCAGTTCGGCCAGCTGGTCGCCGTGCTCGGCACCGCGGTCCTGTTCGCCCTCATCCACCTGCCCGCCTACGG
>DATHIG010000897.1:0-2606 GCA_035490035.1 Actinomycetes bacterium | reverse complement strand
CTTGGGCCGGCGGCCCGGCATGCGTTGGAGGCGTTCGTCGCCCATCTCCGGGACGAGCGGGGGCTCTCGGCGCACACCGTGGCCGCGTACCGGCGTGACGTGGTCCAGTTCCTGCAGTTCGCCGGTCGGGCGGGGGTGATCGACCCGGGGCAGGTGGATCCGCTGCTGCTCCGCCGGTTCCTGGCCCTGCAGCGGACGCGGGGGCTCGCCGCCTCGTCGATCGCCCGGAAGGCGGCGGCCCTACGATCAGGCTTCCGCTTCCTGGCGCGTCGTGGGCTGGTCGCCGACGACCCGGCCGCCGGACTGGGGGTTCCCCGCGGGCCCAAGCGCCTGCCGGTGGTGCTCAAGCCACGCCAGGTCGACCGGCTGCTTGCCGGACCAGCGCCAGTCGACCCCGTGGGCCGGCGTGACCGTGCGATCCTGGAGCTCCTGTACGCGACCGGCATCCGGGTCGGGGAGCTGTGCGGCCTCCGCCTCGGGGACGTCGACCTTGCGGCCGACACCGTCCTGGTGCTCGGCAAGGGCGCCAAGCAGCGACTCGTGCCCTTCGGCGAACCGGCCCGCGCCGCGCTGCTCGACTACCTGGTCGGCGCCCGCTCAGCGATGCTGCCCGCCCCCGGCCCAGCGGCTCGTACGGCGAGGGTCGGGAATGCGCGGGCTGAGAGGGACAGAAGCCAGGGCCGGACCGCGAAGCCGGCCACCCCGGCCAACCGGGGCTCCGCGGCCCGCTCGGACGCCGTGGCGGGTCCGGGCTCCGCAGCCGCACCCGGCTCAGCGGCAGAACGGGATCCCGGGGCTGACCGGGAGGCCCTGTTCTTCAATCGGCGCGGGCGGCCGATGACGCAGCGGGACGTTCGGGGGATGCTGGAACGGTACCGGGTGGAGGCCGGAATTCCTGCTGGGACCAGCCCGCATACGCTGCGGCACAGCTTCGCGACCCACCTGCTGGAGGGCGGTGCCGACCTGCGGGCGGTACAGGAGTTGTTGGGGCACGTTGCCCTGACCACGACCCAGACCTACACTCACGTTTCGAACGAGCGGCTCCGCCGCGTCTACGAGCAGGCGCATCCGCGCGCCTGAGGGGGCGAGCAAGGCCGGGGGCATCAACCAGCCCCGGCTTGGCGGGCCGGGCAACAAAATGCCGGAAGGGCCGTAACGGTCGCGGCCGGCCAAAGGGGGGGCTTCTTGGACGAGCCGTCGTCCGTGGAACGGCTGTGGGAAGAGTTCAAGCTCAAGGCGTCCGCCGACGCCAGAGAGCGGCTCATCCTCCATTACGCGCCGCTGGTCAAGTACGTGGCCGGCCGCGTGTCGGTCGGGCTGCCACCGAACATCGAGCAGGCCGACCTCGTGTCCTATGGCATCTTCGGCCTCATCGACGCGATCGAGAAATATGATCTTGAACGGGGCATCAAGTTCGAGACCTACGCGATCTCGCGGATCAAGGGCGCGATCATCGACGAGCTGCGCGCGATCGACTGGATCCCCAGGTCGGTGCGGTTCAAGGCCCGCGAGGTCGAGAAGGCCTACGTCGCTCTGGAGAACCGCCTGCACCGCAGCCCGACCGACGCCGAGGTCGCCCAGCAGCTCGGCATCACCACCGACGAGCTGCACCAGATCTTCAACCAGATCTCGTTCGTGTCGGTGGTCGCCCTGGATGAGCTGCTGTCGGTCGGATCGGAGCGGGGTGACCGGCTCAGCCTGGTCGACACCCTGGAGGACAAGGGCGCCGAGGACCCGGTGGCCGTCTTCGAGTCCCAGGAGATGAAGGGGATCCTGGCCGGCGCGATCAACCGGCTCGGCGAGCGGGAGAAGATCGTCATCACCCTCTACTACTACGAGGGCCTGACCCTGGCCGAGATCGGGCAGGTCCTGGGCGTCACCGAGTCGCGCGTCTGCCAGATGCACACCAAGGCAGTGCTCCAGCTGCGGGCAAAGATGCAGGACGCCCGCTAGACCCTGGCCACCAAGGCCTGCGGGGATGGACGACGGGGACCCGGCCCTCGCCGGTGACCGTCTGACCCCAGATCACCGTCACGACCGCCGTCGCCGGCGCCGGCGACGCGAGCACGAGCCCGCCGCTGTTCAGAAGGACCCGGCCGAGGCCGACGGCCTGTCCACAGACATGTGCCTGACGCTCCACCGGCCGTCGCCGCGGGGTAGCGTCAGGCGGTCCGATTGGTACCCGGTCTGCCTGGAGGTCCCGCACGATGCCACGGGTGCGTTCCGAGCCTACCGCCGGCGCCGCGGGGCGCCGGCGGCTGCCTAGCGGCCTGCTTGTGGCCGCCGTCATCGTCGCGCTCGGCCAGGCTCCGGTCGCCTTGGGGGAGCGGTCCGCGCGAGCCGCGTCGGTCAGCGGCCACGCGCCCGCCCTCCCGGTCTCCGCGCCCCTGCCGGCGGTTTCCGCGGCCCTGCCCGCGGGACGCGTGCCGGAGCTGCGCATGCCGCTGGCCGGACCGGTCGTGCGGGGATTCGAGCTGCCGGCAGGCCCGTTTGGGCCGGGGCATCGGGGGGTCGACGTTGGCGCCCGGGTGGGGGAGGTGGTTCGGGCGCCGGCCGCTGGCCGGGTCGTGTTCGCCGGCCCGGTGGCCGGGACGAGCTGGGTCACC
>DATHIG010000896.1:0-3858 GCA_035490035.1 Actinomycetes bacterium | reverse complement strand
CCACGGCACGGTGGCGACCAGGCGGAGGGCTCGCTGGTGGAAGCCGGCCTCGACCACCCGGGCGAAGAACCCTGGCCGGGCGCCCATGCGGACCAGGCTGTAGAGGGTGACGGTGTGGCCGGAGTGGGACGCTGGTTCGTTGTAGGCCCACGAGCAGCCCCGCAGCTCCTCCAGGCACGTGATCGAGCTGTCGCGCCGGACGATCACGTCGGAGTAGTAGACGGGGCGGCCGCCATAGCGGTCGCCGGCAAGGACCGGGGCGGCCAGCGGCTCCACCGGGGGCGGCTGGCGGTCGGCCAACCACACATACGGCAGCCCGCAGATCACCCCAAGATCGACCTCGCCCTGCTCGAACTGGTAGAAGGAGTTGCCGACCACCAGCTCGACCGGGCGGCCGAGCCGGTCGGCGATTCGGTCGGCCAGGAACTGGTACACGGGCAGCATGTTGGGGGCCAGGAAGGTGGCGAACCGCAGCGGCGCACCTCCCGGGTCGGCGGTCATGACTGCTCGACTGGCCTGTGGGTCTCGTACATGCGCACGGCGACGACCAGGCCGGAGGCGGCGGTGAGGGCGGCGATGACCCAGACGGCGGCCACCGGTCCGGCGAGGTCGGCGACCAGGCCGGCGAGCAGGGCGCCGACGGCGAAGCCGGCGTCGCGCCACAGCCGGTAGACTCCAACAGCCGAGGCGCGCCAGCTGGGATGGGCCACGTCGCTGACCGCGGCCAGGAGGGTTGGGTAGACCATGGCGGTGCCGACCCCGAGCAGGATCGCGCTGGCCGCCCAGGGTAGGAAGCTGTCGGCCAATGCGGTGCCGGCGAGGGCGACGGCTTGCAGCAGCATTCCGCCGGTGATGAGGGGTTTGCGGCCCAGCCGGTCTGACAGGGGGCCGGTGGCCAGTTGGCCGAGGCCCCAGACGGCTGGGTAGAGAGCGGCGAGCAGGCCGACCTGGCCGACCGGGAGGCCGCGGCGGACAAACAGCAGCGGCAGCAGTCCCCAGGCGAGCCCGTCGTTGAGGTTGTTGACCAGCCCGGCCTGGCTGCAGGCCGACAGGGCCGGCTCGCGCCAGCTGGTGCGGAGGATGACCTCGCGGGTGGACAGCCGCCCGCTGCCGGCCGCTCCCGGTGTTCGGTCGGGGCCTGGCTTGGCGTCGGTTGCGCGTTGGGCGTCAGTGAGCTGTGCTTCGAGGTGGGCGTGCCCTTGGGTCTCGCGGACCAGCAGCGCCGACAGTCCCAGGCCGAGGCCGGCGTAGGCCAGGCCAAGGTAGAACGGTTCGGGCCGCAGCCCAGCCCTGGCCGCGATCAGCCCGGTCAGGTAGGCGGTGAGGGCGACCGCCAAGTAGCCGGCGGCTTCGTTGAGGCCCATGGCCAGTCCGCGACGTTGTGGGCCGGCCAGGTCGATCTTCATGATCACGGTGGTCGACCAGCACAGGCCCTGGTTGATGCCGAGCAGGACGTTGGCGGCCACCACCCAGCCCCAGGTGGGCGCCCAGATGAGCAGCAGGGGCACGGGCAGCCCGACCAGCCAGCCGGCGACCAGGACCGGTTTGCGGCTGTAGCGGTCGGCCAGGGTGCCGGCCAGGAGGTTGGTGGCGGCCTTGGTCAGGCCGAAGGCGACGATGTAGGTGAGCGCGGCTGAGACCGCGGCCAGCCCGAAGACCTGGGTGGCGAGCAGCGACAGCACGGTCCGTTCCTGGCCGACCATGCCGCCGACCAGGGCGTTGACCCCGATCAGGAGGGAGAATTGGGCCAGGTTGGCCCGCAAGCCCAGCCGCAGCCCCTCGGGCCGGACCGGTGCCGGCTGGTTCACGAGCGGGCGAGGGCCTGGCCGGTGGCCCGCTGCCAGTCCTGGGGGCCGCCGTGGACGACTCGGAGGTCGTCGTGGCCGGTCCGGGCGAGGAGGCTGGCGGCGGTCATGGCTCGCTCGCCGTGGCCACACATGACCGTCACTGGTCCTGCGGGCAGCGCCGCTGGCAGCTGGTCACCAGCCAACGCGCCCAGCTCGACGGCCACCGCCCCGGGGAGGTGGCCGTCGGCGACCTCGCTGGCCTGGCGGACATCCAGCACCACACCGGGCTGGTCACCCAGCCGCTCCGCCTCGACCAGGGGAAGCTGAGCTTCAGGGAGGTGGGCGTCCTGCCAGGCGATCATGCCGCCGGCCAGCTCGCCGATGAGGTGGTCGTAGCCGATGGTGCGGCACTGGCAGGCCAGCTCGCCGCGGTCCTGGTCCTCGTCCAAGACGAACGCCAGGGATTGGGTGTCGTCGACCAGCCAGCCCAGCCAGCTGGCGAATTGCGGCCGCAGCGCGATCGAGATCGCCCCAGGGATGTGGCCGGCCGCGAACGCCGTGACCGGGCGGGCGTCGACCAGCACCCCGCCACCGGCCACGTGCGCACGGACTCGATCGGTCGAGAGCAGGGGCAGAATTCGCCAGTCGCGGCCGAGCAACTCGGGGCCGACCCGGTTGCGTTCCCGCAGCCGCAGGAAATAGGGCGGGTAGCTGCCGAAGCCGGCCAGCAGGTGGGCCACGAAGGCGTCCTCGTCGGCCGTGCCCAGGAGCCGGTTGTGGCGGCGTTCGGCGCCGATGGTGGTGGTCCGCTCACCCGCGGCCGGGGCGGCGCAGAAGGACCCGGCCCCGTGGGTCGGGTACACGCCGAGGTCGTCCGGCAAGGACAGGAGCCGCTGGTGCAGGGAGCGGTAGGCGGCCCGGGCCAGCGGCTCGGTCAGCTCCGGGCCGGCCAGGTCGGTGCGGGCCACGGTGCCGACCAGCAGCGCCCCGCCGCTGAACAGCGCCTGCGGCCGGCCGTCGTCCAGCAGCAGGTAGCTGAGATGCTCGGGCGCATGCCCCGGGGTGGCCAGCGCCCGAAGCATCAGGCCGCCGAGGTCGACCTCCTCGCCATCCTCCAGCCCCCGGTGGCTGAAGCCGAGCCGGCCCGCGCGGGGCGCGAGGAGCCGGGCGCCGTCGGCGGCGGCCAGCTCCCGGCTGCCGGTCAGAAAATCGGCATGCAGATGCGTCTCCACGGCGTAGACGATTCGCAGTCGCCGCCAGTGGGCCAGCTCCAGATACGGGGTCGGGTCGCGGGCCGGATCGACCACCAGCGCCCGCCCGTCGCCCAGCTCGACCACATAGGAGCTGTTGCCCAGCCCCTCGTCGACGACCGGGTGAATGGTGGGCATGGCCGGCTCCTCGGCTGGATCGGTGGTCAGCTGCGGGTCACGGCCAGGCCGGCCGCTTCCCATTCGGGGAGCCCGTCCTCCAGCCGCCGGGCCGAGAAGCCCTCCTCGCGCAACACGGCCACGGCCTCGTGAGCGAACGCACAATAAGGGCCGCGGCAGTAGGCGACGATCTCCCGGTCACCGGGTAGCTCCTGAAGCCGCCGCCGCAGCTCGCCGACCGGGATCGAGACTGCCCCGGGCAGATGGCCGGCGGCATGCTCGGCGGCGGGCCGCACGTCCACCACCACCAGGTCGTCGCCGTCCTGGAGCCGACGGGCCAGCTCCTCCCGACTCACCGGCACCAGCTCGTCGCGGGCGCCCAGATAGGCGGCGGCCAGTCGCTCGACCTCGGCTAGCCGGCTGGCGGCCAGGGTCCGCAGCGCCTGCCACAGCTCAAGGACTTCGGGGGCGGCCAGCCGGTAGTGGACCGAGGTGCCCTGTCGGCGGCCGGTGACCAGGCCGGCCTGGCGCAGGACCTGCAGGTGCTGGCTGGTGTTGGCCACCGACAGGCCAACCTCGCCGGCGAGGGCCTCCACGGTGCGTTCGCCGTTGGCCAGCACGTCCACCAGCTCGATCCGCCGACCGCTGGCCAGGGCCTTGGCCGCCCGGGCGAACTCGTCGAACAGGGCTGTCTTGGCCGCCCG
>DATHIG010000895.1:0-5385 GCA_035490035.1 Actinomycetes bacterium | reverse complement strand
CGGCCGCATCTTCCGCGGCTGCGGCTTCTTCGATCCGGACAAGCCGATCAAGAAGTTCACGAAGAAGGAACTGCGCGACCTGCTCTACCGGGAGCCGACCAAGATCAAAGTCGAGGGGATCAACCTGACCTACGAGGGCGTGATCCCAAGGATCCAGAAGTCGATGCTCTCCAAGGACGTCGACGCCATGCAGCCGCACATCCGCGCGTTCGTGGAGCGGGCAGTGACGTTCACGACCTGCCCTGAGTGCGACGGCACCCGACTCAGTAAGGAGGCCCGGTCATCGAAGATCAAGGGAAAGAACATCGCCGACGTCTGCGCGATGCAGATCACCGACCTGGCCGACTGGGTGCGGGGCATCGACGAGCCGTCAGTGACCCCGCTGCTCACCGGGCTACAGCACCTCCTCGACTCGTTTGCGGAGATCGGGTTGGGCTACCTGTCGCTCGACCGGCCGGCGGGCACCCTGTCGGGGGGAGAGGCCCAGCGCACCAAGATGATCCGGCACCTCGGCTCGTCGCTCACCGACGTCACCTACGTCTTCGACGAGCCCACCATCGGCCTGCACCCGCACGACATCCAGCGGATGAATGAGCTGCTGCTGCAGCTGCGGGACAAGGGCAACACGGTGCTTGTCGTGGAGCACAAGCCCGAGGCGATCGTGATCGCCGACCATGTCGTTGACCTCGGGCCCGGCGCCGGAACCGCTGGTGGCGAGGTGGTCTTCGAAGGCACCGTCGAGGGCCTGCGCGCCAGCGGCACCATCACCGGGCGGCACCTGGACGACCGCGCCGCACTGAAGACCTCGGCGCGCAAGCCGTCGGGAGGGCTGCAGGTGCGGGGCGCTAGCACTCACAACCTGCAGGACGTCGATGTCGACATACCGCTGGGCGTCCTGGTGGTGGTGACGGGCGTAGCCGGGGCTGGAAAGAGCTCGCTGATCCACGGCTCGGTGTCTGGCCGGGAGCGAGTGGTGTCGATCGACCAGACCGCTATCCGCGGCTCGCGGCGCAGCAACCCGGCAACGTACTCCGGAGTGCTGGACCCGATTCGCAAGGCGTTCGCGAAGGCCAACGGCGTGAAGCCGGCGCTGTTCAGCGCCAACTCCGAGGGCGCCTGCCCCAATTGCAACGGCGCGGGCGTTATCTACACCGACCTGGGCGTGATGGCCACGGTCGAGTCCACCTGCGAGGAGTGCGAGGGGAAGCGGTTCCAGGCCTCGGTGTTGGAATACCACCTCGGCGGCCGGGACATCAGCGAGGTGCTCGCGATGCCGGTGATCGAGGCCGAGGAGTTCTTCGGCGCCGGCGAGGCCCGCACTCCGGCGGCGCACGCCATCCTCGACCGGCTCGCCGACGTCGGGCTCGGCTACCTCAGCCTCGGCCAGCCGCTTACAACGCTGTCCGGCGGCGAGCGGCAGCGGCTCAAGCTGGCCGCCAACATGGCCGAAAAGGCCAGCGTCTACGTCCTCGATGAGCCGACCACCGGCCTCCACCTCGCTGACGTCGAGCAGCTGCTCGGCCTGCTCGACCGACTCGTCGACTCCGGCAAGTCGGTCATCGTCATCTCGCACCACCAGGCCGTCATGGCGCACGCCGACTGGGTCATCGACCTCGGCCCCGGCGCCGGCCACGACGGCGGCCGGATCATCTTCGAGGGCACGCCGGCAGGGTTGGTAGCCGCCCGCTCAACACTCACCGGCGAGCACCTCGCGGCCTACGTCGGCGCCTGACTTCAGATTTTCGCGCTTTGAGATGGGCAACGGGTGCCATCTGAGGCGGATCATGCCTAGCGGGTCATCTGGAGATGGCAAACGCGCGAGCCGGGGTGGGCTGCCTGCCATTACCACTACAGGCGCTGACGTGCAGCGGGAGTCAGGATGACCAACCACTGACTATGGACGAGCCGGACGAGTTCCTACCCAGTTGTCCGATAAGCGACATTATGTCATTTTGGCTTCAGGGGTCTCCGCTCCCACGTTTCTTCACACAGAGCCACGAACAACGCCCGATTAGTCGGGAATCACATTCATTCGTGGCGTTGTGCGGACCAACGCATCGAACAGATCACCGCATGGGCACCGGCCAACGGCAGATGATGTGGAATGACAAGGGCTCCTGCTGTCGTGTCTTAGAGAACGTGTGTGTCATTAATCTCTAGCGAGGCTGCAGCAGGTCGGCGACGGTGAGCAGACCGTGCCGGATGGCGCGGTCGCTGATGTTGCCGAAGCCGATGACCAGTTGGGTCGGCGTGGTGGCACCCGAGGCACGGTGTTGGCTCATGCCGTGTAGCCCGACACCCCGCTGGCGAGCGGCGCGGACGACAGTTGTTTCCTCGACACCCTCCGGTAGGTGGGCGACCGCGTGAAAGCCGGCGGCGAGCCCGCTCAGGCGGACCTGCGGCGCCACCTGAGCCAAGCCACTTGCCAGCGTGTCGCGGCGCTTCCGGTAGACCGCCCGCATCCGCCGCAGATGCCGATCGAAGCGCCCTGATCGCATCAGATGCGCCAGGGCGAGCTGGTCCACAACAGGGGTACCACGGTCTGCGACCAGCTTGTGCTTGGTGACTGTCTCCACCAGCCAGTCGGGACACAGTAGCCAGCCCAGCCGCAACGCGGGAGCGAGCGACTTGCTGACAGTGCCGATCGTCACCACTCGGTCCGGGGCGAGGCCCTGCAGCGAGCCGACAGGCTCACGGTCGTACCGGAATTCGGCGTCGTAATCGTCCTCGGCCAGTACCGCCCCAGTGTCGCGAGCCCAGGCAACCAGCTGACGGCGTCGCTCCGGCGCCAACACCGTCCCGGTCGGCCACTGGTGCGCCGGGGTGACGACGACGGCCTGGACATCGGCGGCGGCGACGGCCTCGACGTCGATGCCGCTGTCGTCGACCCGAACCGGCACCGCCGTTACGTGGCCCAGCCGGGCGGTTTCCTCGATCGAACGGTCATAGCCGGGATCCTCGAAGGCGACTCGGCGGACTCCCCGGTCGGCCAACGCACCCAACAGCAGGCTCAGACCTTGTGCGAAGCCTCCACAGACGACGACCTGCCGCGTGCCGACGTCGGCTGCCCGGACCCGCCGGAGATAGCTGGCCAACACCGACCTCAGCTCCTCGGTTCCGGCCGGGTCGCCGTAGCCGACCGTCGCCGCCGGCGCCTCCCGCAGCGCCTCCCGCTGAGCCCAAAGCCAATCGGTGCCAGGGAAGCTGGCCAGATCCGGCAGGCCGGCCACGAAGTCCACCTCGAGCCTCGGCGCTGCCCCCGTGAGACCCGCCGTCAAGGTGGTCAGGGGTGGCCGGGAGGCCGCCGTAGTGGAAACGGACGAGGCGACGCGGGTCGCCGAGCCGACCTCGCTCTGCAGATACCCCTCACTGTTCAGCTGCTGGTAGCACTCGGTAACCAGCCCTCGGGACACGCCGAGGGCACGAGCCAGCTCCCGGCTCGACGGCAGCCGCTCCCCCGGCTCCAACCGGCCACTGCGGATCGCCTCCCGCAGCCTCTCCTCCAGCTGGGTCCGCAAGGCTCGAGGAGCCGACCGGTCCACTTCGACTAATAGCTCCGGCGCCAAACCGGTCCACGTAATCGGCACGGAATTGGACCTTACGGCAGACCACCCTCGATCTCTAGCGTTTAGGCATGACCACGACTTCCGTCCCTCCGGATTCAGCAACCCGACCGGCGGCAGCGGCCTCGCTCACACCCTCACCTCCATCGTCGTTGCTCACTCCGGCGCTGTTGTTGCTTGGCGCGACCAACGCGCTGGCGATGCTCAGCTTCTATCTGCTGCTCACCGTTGTCCCCACCTATGCCGTCACCCTCGGTCTCGGCGGTGTCGGTGCCGGTACGGTGGCCGGCGCGATGATGCTGGCCGCCGTTGCCGCCGAGGTGGTGGCGCCCAAGATCATCGGACGGTTCGGCTACCGCACGGCGATCTGTGGGGGGCTTCTCCTGCTGGGCTTGCCCGCTTTCGCGCTCCACGCTACCGGCGGGCTGCTGCAGCTCATGGCCGTCAGCGGCATCCGCGGTGCAGGGTTCGGGCTACTCGTCGTCGCGGTCGGCGGCCTGGCCGCCTCGGTCCTGCCCGCAGACCGTCGCGGCGAGGGCCTCGGGCTGATCGGGGTCTCCTCCAGCCTGCCCGCCGTGGCGGGTCTGCCTCTCGGCGTCTTCCTCATCGACCGGATCGGATACCCGGGGCTGTTCGCCGCCGGCGCCGTTGTCGCCGTGGCCGGCGCCATGACCGCTGCCTTCCTCCCCTCCGGGTCGTCGTCGACAACGCGATCGGCCGGGATGCCAGCAGTGCTCAAGGTGCCCCGGCTGCGACGCCTGGCGTTGATCTTCACCGCGGTGGCGATGGCGTCCAGTGTCGTGGCCACCTTCCTCCCGGCCGCTGCCGATTCGGTGTCCACAACCGCCGTGGCCGCGGCGTTGCTGCTCTACACCGTGATGGCCGCCGCTGCCCGGTGGGCGGCCGGCCGGCTCATCGACCGTCACGGTCCCGGCCGCTTCGTGGCGCCGTCCGTCGGCGCCTCAGCGGCTGGTCTCGCCGCTTTCGCCTGGACGTCAAGCCCTGCGGTCCTCTGGCTTGCCGCCGTATTGTTCGGCGTCGGCTTCGGCACCGCCCAGGCTGCCACCAGCACCGCTATGTTCGACCACGCCCGACCCGCTCAGTACGCAGCGGTCAGCGCCGTGTGGAATCTCGCCTTCGACACCGGACTCGGCGTAGGCGCCGCCACCTTCGGCATCCTCGCCAGCCACACCGGGTACCCCGCCGGCTTCATCGCCACCGCCGGGGTGGTACTCCTCACTCTCATCCTCTTGCGCGCCCAGCCGCGGGCCATCAGGAGCCGCGCTCCACAGCTCGTACCGTCCAGCTCATGAACGCGTGACCCCACCAAACCACTACCCAGCCCTACTGATTTGGAGCATCCGATGCGCAAGATCGTCGTCCACATGCAAACCACGCTCGATGGGCGGATCAGCAACACGGCCGGTTTCTTCTGGGAGCCGCTGGTCTTCGGTGACCCGGAGACCTTGTTCGTCAACGACGCCTTCCGATCGGCCGACACCTGGGCGATGGGCCGCGGCGTCTACCAGTTCGTCGTGCCCTACTGGGAGCAGGTCGCCGCGGGCAACCCGCCCGAGATCGGCGGACCCATCACGCCGGCCCGGCAAGAGTTCGCCGACCTACTGGTCGGACTGACCAAGGTCGTGTTCTCCACCACCATGGCCGACGACCCCGACACCGGTCGGGTCGTGATCTCCGGCGACATCGGCGCTCAGCTGGCAGAGATGAAGACACAGCCCGGCAAAGACATCGTGCTCTCCGCCGGCCCAGAGACTCTCGGGGCGCTAGCCAGCCGACCGGACCTGATCGACGAGTACCTCCT
>DATHIG010000894.1:0-3615 GCA_035490035.1 Actinomycetes bacterium | reverse complement strand
GCAGGGGGCAGCCCTGGGCTCGAAGGGGCAGGGCCGTGATGGAGCCGCCGTGGCGGTTCCGGGGCGAGCCGCTGGCTCTGGAATGGGTCGCCGACGGCTGGCACCTCCGGTTCGTGCAGCCCTACCGGGCGACCAAGCTGTACCGCTGCCCCGGCTGCCAGCAGGACATCCTCCCGCGCACCCTCCACGTGGTGGTCTGGCCGGAGGGCGAGCCGGAGCAGCGCCGCCACTGGCACAAGGCCTGCTGGGAGCGGCGCTTTGCCGAGCTGCAGCGGGCCGCGCGGCGCAAGCGCCCGGCAACGTAGAGTTGGGCACCCGAGCGCATCGCCGAACCGCAAGCAGGGGGAGGAGCACAAGTGTCCGTGTCGCAGAGCGCCATCGGCCGTCCCCGCCGTGTCGTGCTGGCCGACGTGCTGCCAGGCGATCGCGTGCGTGACGCCGTCCTGGTGATCGGCTTCGCCGCCTTCACCGGGCTGGCCGCCCAGATCGCCGTCAAGCTGCCGTTCACGCCGGTGCCGATCACCGGGCAGACCTTTGCCGTGCTGCTCGGCGGGGCAGCCCTCGGCTGGCGCCGTGGCCTCGCCGGCATGCTGCTGTACCTGGCCGTCGGGCTCACTCCCTGGGTGCCATGGTTCGCCGAGGGCAAGGGCGGCACCGACGTGCTGCAGGCGCCGTCGTTCGGCTACATCATCGGCTTCCTGGTCGCGGCGGCGCTGGTCGGATGGCTGGCCGGGCGGGGCTGGGACCGCACCCCGCCGCGGACGGTCCTGACCATGATCGCCGGCAACCTGGTCATCTACGCCATCGGGCTGCCCTGGCTGATGGCCGCCGTCGACGTCGGGCTGGCCAAGGGACTCGAGCTCGGGGTGACCCCGTTCCTTGCCGGGGACGCCCTCAAGATCCTCCTGGCCGCTGGGCTGCTCCCCGGCGCCTGGGCACTGGTCGGCCGAGAAGACTAGTCCCGTGTCGTTGGAGGAGCTGCTGCGCCTTGACGGGCGGACCGCCCTGGTCACCGGGGCCAGCCGTGGCATCGGCAGGCAGGCCGCCCTGACCATGGCCGCCGCGGGGGCGACGGTGGTGCTGGCCGCCCGCTCGGCCGACGACCTGGCGGAGGTGGCCGCGGCCGCCCGCCAGGCCGGTGCCCCCGAGGCGCTGGTCGTCGTCGCCGACGTCCTGGACGAGGCGGCGGTCGAGGCCGCCGTCGGCGCCGCGGTCGAGGGGACGGGGCGGCTCGACGTCGTCGTCAACGTGGCCGGCGGCCAGGGGTTCACCGCCTACGTCGTCGACACGAGGGCAGGGGGCTGGGACAAGGTGCTCGGGCTCAACCTGCGCTCGGTGTTCGTCGGCTGCAAGGCCGCCATGCCCCACCTGCCGCCCGGTGGCTCCATCGTCAACGTGGCCAGCATCGCCGGCTTCACCGCCAGCCCGGGGCTGGCCGCCTACGGGGCGGCCAAGGCGGGCGTGGTCGCTCTGACTCGCACCCTGGCGGTCGCGGCGGCCCCGCTCGGGGTCCGGGTCAACTGCCTGGCCCCCGGCTGGGTCCGCACCGAGCTGACCCGCCGCATGTGGTCGGACCCGGAGACCAGCCGAGCCCTCGTCAACCAGATCCCCCTCGGCCGCTGGGCCGACGTCGAGGAGCTGGCCGGGCCGCTGCTGCTGCTCGCCTCCGACGCCGGCAGCTACATCACCGGGACCACCATCGTGGTCGACGGCGGGCTCCTGGCGTGACCCGGCTGAATCGGACCTATGCTGGACCGATGCGCGACTCGCTGCTCGACCGGGTGACCCGGCTGCCGTTCGTCATCCCAGGGGATCCGTCCGGGGTGCCGGCGTCGGTGCTGCTCGCGCTTGCCCCGGTCGAGGGAGCCGACGACCTCGAGCTGGTGCTGGTGCAGCGGCCCGACCACCTGCGCCAGCACGCCGGCCAGGTCGGCCTGCCCGGCGGCGCGGTCGAGCCCGGCGACGCCGACGGGATCGCCGCCGCGCTCCGGGAGGCCGAGGAGGAGGTCGGGCTCGACCCGGCCGGGGTCCGGGTCCTCGGCAGCCTCGACCGCACCTATCTCGCCGTCTCCGACTACGACGTGCTGCCGGTGGTCGGGATCTGGGACGGCCTGGCGCCCCTGACGCCGAGCCCGGACGAGGTCGCCGGGATCCTGCGGCCGACCCTGCGGCAGCTGGCCGACCCGGCCCGCCACGGGACCATGCCGTTCAGCGCCATCCTTGGCGAGAGCGAGCTCCGGGCCCGCAACGTCCCCGACCTGAGCAGCCCCGTGTTCTGGGTCGACGGGACGCTGGTCTGGGGGTTCACCGCCGGCCTGCTGGTCGGCTTCCTCGACGCGCTGGGCCTGCAGGCCCCGCCCCTGCCAACCTACTGGGGCACCCGCCCCTAGCCCCTCCCCCCAAGGAGCTCCCGATGTCGACCCCCGAACCCGACCAACCCGAGCCCGCCCCGGCGCCGGAGCCGGCCCCCGCGCCGGAGCCCACCCCTGCGCCCGAGCCCGACCAGGCGCCCGAAGCGGCGCCCGAGCCCGTGCCGGCCCAGCCGGTGATCCCACCGGCCGCGACCAGCGGCGCCGGCACCCCCCTGGTCCTGCTGCATGCCTTCCCGCTCGACGGCCGCATGTGGGCGCCCCAGGTCGAGGCCCTGGCCGGCAGCTACCAGGTGATCGTCCCCGACCTGCGCGGCTTCGGGGCGGCAAGGGAGCAGGCGGTGGAGGAGGCCGGCATGGACCTGCTGGCCGACGACGTGGCCCGGCTCCTGGACGACCGCGGCCTGGACCGGGTCGTCCTCGGCGGCCTGTCCATGGGTGGCTACGTCGCCCTCGCCTTCGTGCGCCGGCACGCCGACCGGCTCAGCGGGCTGGTCCTGCTCGACACCAAGGCCTCCGCCGACGGCGACCAGGCCAGGGACGCCCGGCTCGAGATGGCCCAGCGGGTGCTGGCCGAGGGCACCGGCTTCGTGCCCGAGGCGATGCTGCCAAGGCTGCTCGGCGAGACCAGCCGCGAGCACCGGCCGGAGGTGGTCGAGAAGGTCACCGCCCTGATCCGCGAGCAGGACCCCAGGGCCATCGCCGGCGCCCAGCGGGGCATGGCCGCCCGCAGCGCCGCCACCGACGTGCTCGCCTCGATCGCGGTCCCGACTCTGGTCGTGACCGGCGAGGAGGACACCGTCACCGGGCCGGAGGTCGGGCGGGACCTGGCCGCCGGGATCCCGGGCGCCCGGTTCCTGCTGGTCGAGGCGGCCGGGCACCTAGCCAATCTGGAGCAGCCGGAGATCGTGAACGAGGCGCTCCTGGATTTCCTCGCTCCGCTCTGGGTCTGAGAGCGCTTGCGCCATGACAACTGGTCCGCCCATCTAGTACGCTCGGGCTAGTCGAGGCTCTGGTTCCCCCGGCCAGAGCCGACAGCGCGAGGGGGGCAGGGGAGGACCGGCTCCTGCCCCCCTTGCGATAACGCTGGGGTTGCCATCGCAGCAGCGTGTTGGACCCTTGCCTTGGTCCCGGTTCCATTCGGGGGGGAGTCCTCCCCCCCAAACCCCCCCAAGAGCGCGGCCGCCACGGCGCGCGGGGTGATCGCCCCGATTTGCCTTCCCGCGGCCGCCACGGCGCGCCAGGT
>DATHIG010000893.1:0-2932 GCA_035490035.1 Actinomycetes bacterium | reverse complement strand
GCCAGCGCCATCCAGGAGCGGTTGGCCTCTCCATAGCAGGCAGATTACGACGCAGTGTCGTAGGTGACAATCGCCCAAGGCGTTCAAACGCGTCGTGCGTTAGTCACGCATTGGCTGCCGATCAGGCGTGAGGCTCGACCCGTACGAACCGGAATACGAACGTTCTGTAATGACTCGGCCATCGCGCCAGCCGGCGCAACCTGCCAGCTAGTGCGGTAGGCAAAGCCCGGCCAGCAGGTGCAGGAAGGCGACGTGGTCAAGGATGCGGTCCAGCGCCACCGCGCTGGCAACCAGGAGCAGTCCGGCCGGCAGGTACACCAGCGTCCGTCGCCCGACCGCCAGGCCGCCGGTCGGGTCGGAGCGCAGCGCTTCGAGCCGTTCCTCGACTGTCCCGGGGGTCGTGAACGCGGCGAGGTCCGGCATGGTGGCCAGCTCGGCGACCCGCAGCAGGGCGGCGTGGACGCTGGCCCGGCCGGTCGGGCGAGGCCCAGCCGCCTCTTCATCGGCCCACCGCTCTACCGCGCAGCGCAGGGCGGCCGTCCCCCGGCGGACCAGGGGCAGCAGGCCCAAGCTCCGCTCCACCGCCCGCGCGAGCAGCAGGTAGCGCTGGTGGCGATGGCGCACGTGCGCCACCTCGTGGCGGAGCACGGCGGCCAGTTCGTCGTCGGACAGGGCGGTGATGAGGCCGTGGGACATGACCACCTGGCCGGGCCGGCCGGCGGTGCTGAACGCGACCAGCTTCTGGCTGGGCAGGACCACCAGATGGTGGCCACCAAGGGTGGCGTGCCAGCCGAGCTCCCGCTCGACCCTGGCCATGCGGTGGACCCGACGGGCGCCCAGCACCGAGCGGCCGGCCAGCAGTGCGATGACCCCGGCGGCAGCGGCGGCGGCGATGCCCGCCGGTGCGCCGCCTGGTGCGATGTGCTGGCACAGCTCAGCGATGCCCTCCAGGCCGACGGTCCGCAGCATGGTCGGAGCGGCCTGGATGGCCAGGCTTGCTTCGACGACGATCGCGCCGGCTGCCAGCAGGCCGGCGCAGGCGTTGGCCCATTCGGCCGGCGGGAGGCGGCGGCCCAACGGGCGCGCGCAGGCCGGGACGGCGAGCAGGCCGAACCCGCTGAGCAGGAGCAGCAGGGTCATGGCGACCGGTAGCGGTTGAGGAGCCGACGAAGCTGCGCCCGGTCGCTGGGGTCCATGCCGTCCAGGAAATGGCTGAACACCGCCGACCGATCCCTGCTGTCGGCCAGGAGTTGCTCCATGCGGGCGGCCACGTACTGCTCGCGGCTGGCCACCGGATGGTAGGCATAGGCCCGCCCGTCACGGTGCCGCTCAACCCGGCCCTTCTGCCACAGTCGCACCAGGATGGTCATGACGGTCGTGTAGGCAAGGGCAGGGTCTTGCAGGCGCTGGTGCACCTCACCTGGGGTCAGCCAGCCACCCTGATCCCACAGGATGTCCATGACCGCGCGTTCCAACTCGCCCATCGACCGCTTGGTCATCGATCCCTCATACCCGTGCTCCACCGTCGGTGGGCAAGAGCCTACCTGGTGCAGGGTGGGAGGGGACGCCGGGATGGCCGGTCGCGTCCTCCTCCCACCTGCCGGTTACCGGATGGGCTGGGCCGACCACTCCGTCTTCCATTGCTTGAGTTGGTCGATCTCGTCCTGTTGGGTGTCGATGATGTGCTGGGCGAGCTGCTTGACCTGGGTTAGCGAGCCGTCCTTGAGCTCGGTGTTGGCCATGTCGATGGCGCCCTGGTGGTGGGCGGCCATCATCTCCACGAATTCCAGGTCGAACTCGGCGTCGGTGAGGCCCATGAGGTTGCTCATGTCGGCCTCGCTCATCATGCCTGGCATCTCTGGGGTGGCGCCGTGGCCCATGCCTTCCATGGGCGTGCCCGGCTTGCCCCAGCTTCGCAGCCACCCCTGCAACTGGGTGATCTCCTGGTTCTGGCTGGTTCCGATGCTGTCGGCGAGCTTGCGCAGCTCAGGGCGGTCGGTGTGGCTGTAGACCAGCTGGGCCATCTCGGTGGCCTGCTGGTGGTGGGGGATCATGTTCTGGGTGAAGGTGACGTCGGCGTCATTTGGCGCCGGCGTGGCTGGTGCGGTTCCCTGCTCCTGTCCGCCTTGGTTGCAGGCGGTCAGCAGGATGGCAGCGACCAGCGCGAGCAAGATCCGTCGCATGGGGTCGTTCCTCTGATCTCACAAAGCCGGTTGCGGGCAGTTTGCTCGAGCGGCCGGCTCAGGTCAGCGAGATGCAGAGCTCCTCAAGTGATCGTGTTCGAAGCCTGCCCGGGTCAGTGTGGGTCGGATACCAGGTGACGGTGTGGTCGTCGGGTCGGCTGGTGGCCGCCCGGTGGCGTTGTCGTGGCTGGAGCAGGAGCAGCCCGGCGACCACGGCCAGGCAGGCGACGGTCATCTCCAGATCCATGCCGGTGCCGCCCCCGTCCCCGGCCATCGGGGCCGACAGCGACGGTGCGGTCGAGGAGGTGGCCTGCTCGGCGACGCCCTGCATGCCGGCGAAGGGATCATGGCCGTGACCGTGGCCGGCGAGCATGAACACGTGCAGGGCGACAAGGCCTGCCAGCCCGACGATCACCAGCCGAGACGGTCGCATCGCGGGAGCGTAGCCGGTATCGGCAGGTTGCGCATCCCGGCGTGCTGTGGCGGAGCGGCCAGCTGGTTGCGACGGCCTGTCGTAGCGAGGGACGATTGCTCTCGTAGCGTGGTCGGCTCGATGAGACACCCTGGACCGCGAGAAGGGTGGGGCGATCGTGATCAAGCTGGAGCAGGTCAGCAAGTCGTACGGGAACGACGTGATCGCTCTCGACGACGTGTCGGTGGAGATCGGCAAAGGCGAGTTCGTCTTCGTCGTCGGCCAGTCCGGCTCCGGGAAGTCGACCTTCCTGCGCCTGCTGACCAAGGAGGAACGG
>DATHIG010000892.1:0-13335 GCA_035490035.1 Actinomycetes bacterium | reverse complement strand
ATGTGGGGGGTCGCTCCCCCCACCGCCCCCATGAGCGCCTGTGCCAGACCCGCCGAGATCGGCTAGGTCAACAGCGCGTCGGGACCCAGCTCGGCTTTGATCTCGGCGTACAGGCCGTTGCGGGGGTCGACCCGGAACTCGTCGCCGAGGCGGACGACCATGGTGGACCGGGCTCCGCGGATCTGGAGGTGGACCGGGGACTTGCCGCGGTGGGAGCCGAGGATGTGCTTGATGCGGGTCACCACGCCGTCGTTGCAGGAGCGGGCCTCGAGGTTGAGCACCACCGGGGCGGTGCCTGGGTCGCTCAGGTTGGGGGGCTTGACCTCGAGGGCGATCAGCTTGGGGGTCTCGTCGCGGCCGTCGACCCGTGCCTTGACCACGACCACCGCGTCCTGCACCAGGATCCCCTGATGCTGCTGGTAGACCTGGGGGAAGAAGATGCACTCGGCCCCGCCGTCGAGGTCCTCGAGGTCGGCGACGACGTAGATCTCGCCCCGCTTGGTGAACTTCCTGGTCAGCTTGGCCAGGATGCCGGCGACCGTCACCACCGCGCCGTCGGACCGTTCGGCCAGCGACGACAGGCGGGTGTCGGCGGTCGCCTGGAGCAGGTGCTCCAGGCCGAGCAGCGGGTGGTCGGAGACGTACTGGCCGAGCATCTCCTTCTCGAAGGCCAGCCGCTGGGACTTGTCCCACTCCTCGCGGCCGACCGCCGGCAGCGGCTCGACGACCGCCTCCTCGCCGTCAGCCAGGCCCCCGAACAGGGAGAACTGGCCGGCCGCCTCGGCCCGCTTGCGGACCGTGACCCGGTCGACGGCGACCTCGTGGACCTCGAACAGGCCGCGCCGCGGCAGGCCGAGCGAGTCGAAGGCGCCGGCCTTGATCAGCGACTCGATCACCCGCTTGTTGAGCACCGCGACGTCGACCTTGTCACAGAAGTCGAAGAAATCGACGAACCGGCCCTTCTCCCGCCTGGCCGCGATGATCGCGTCGACCACCTGCTCACCGACGTTGCGCACCGCGCTGAGGCCGTAGCGGATCGCCCGTTCGCCGCCGGACTGCTGCACCCCCCCTGGCCCCCGGAGGGCGGGGGTGAAGTCGGAGTCGGACTCGTTGACGTCGGGGGGCAGGACGGTGATGGCCATCCGCCGGCAGCTGCCGAGGTACTTGGGGCGGGCGTCCTTGTCGTCCTTGACGCTGGTGAGCAGGGCCGCCATGTACTCGATCGGGTGGTGGGCCTTGAGGTAGGCGGTCTGCCAGGCGACCAGGCCGTAGCCGGCGGCGTGGGCGCGGTTGAAGGAGTAGCCGGCGAACGGCTGGATCAGCCGCCACAGGGTCTTGGCCTGGTCGTCGCTCAGGCCCTTCTCGCGGCAGCCGGCAAGGAAGCGCGGCTCCTCCTTGCGCATCAGCGACTCGATCTTCTTGCCGATCGCCTTGCGGACCAGGTCGGCCTCGCCGGCGGTGTAGCCGGCGACCTTCTGCAGCAGGGTGATGATCTGCTCCTGGTAGACCAGCACCCCGTTGGTGTCGGCGGTGATCTCCTCCATCAGCGGGTGCAGGTGGGCGACCTTGCTCGGGTCGCGCTTGCCCGCGATGTAGTTGGGGATCTCCTCCATCGGGCCGGGCCGGTACAGGGCGATCAGGGCGACGATGTCCTCGAAGCGGTCGGGGCGGAGCTGGCGCAGCAGCCGCCGCATGCCCTCCGACTCCATCTGGAAGACGCCGTCGGAGTCACCGGCCTGCAGCATCCTGAAGGTCGCCTGGTCCTCGGTTGGCAGCGCCGAAAGGTCCAGGTCGACCCCACTGGCCCGCAGATGGACAAGGGTGTCGTCCAGCACGGTGAGGTTGCGCAGGCCAAGGAAGTCCATCTTGAGCAGCCCGAGCTTGGCCACCCCGTTCATCTCGTACTGGGTGATGATCGCCCCGTCGGCTTCCCGCTTCATGATCGGGACCTGCTCGACCAGCGGGTCGCGGGAGATCACCACCGCGGCCGCGTGCACCCCCCACTGGCGCCGCAGGCCCTCCAGGCCGGCGGCGGTGTCCAGCACCTTGCGGGCGTCGGGGTCGTTGTCGCGGGCCGCGCGCAGCTCGGCCGAGAGCTTGAAGGCCTCCCCGAGCGGGCGCTCCTTGCCGAGCACCGGTGGTGGCATCGCCTTGGCCAGGTCGTCGCCGAGCTTGTAGGGGAACCCGAGCACCCTGGCCGAGTCGCGGATCGCCTGCTTGGCCTTGATGGTGGAGAAGGTGACGATCTGGGCGACGTGGTCGGCGCCGTACTTCTCGGTGGCGTAGCGGATCATGTCGCCGCGCCGGCGCTCGTCGAAGTCCAGGTCGATGTCGGGCATCTCGTTGCGGCCCGGGTTGAGGAATCGCTCGAACATCAGCCCGTAGGCGATCGGGTCGAGGTCGGGGATGCGCAGGCAGTAGGAGACGCACGACCCGGCCGCGCTCCCCCGCCCCGGCCCGACCCGGAGGCCGTGCTCGCGGGCGTGGCGGCACAGGTCGGCCACGATCAGGAAGTAGCCGGCGAAGCCGAGCTCGGAGATGACCCGCAGCTCGTAGTCGAGGCGGTCGCGGACCGCGGGCGCCAGCGAGTCGCCGTAGCGCTCGGCCGCGCCCCGCTCGACCTCGGCCCGCAGCCACGACTCCAGGGTGTGGCCGTCGGGCACGTCGAAGTGGGGCAGGAGGTTCTCGCCGAAGCGGAGCTGCACGTTGCAGCGCTCGGCCACCTCCAGGGTGTTGTCGCAGGCCTCGGGGTGGTCGGCGAACAGGGCGCGCATCTCGGCCGGGGACTTGAGGTAGAACTCCTCGGCCTCGAGCTTGAACCGCTTGGGGTCGGCCAGCACGGCCCCGGTCTGGATGCAGAGCAGCACCTCGTGGGGGACGGCGTCGGCCTTGCGGGTGTAGTGCAGGTCGTTGGAGGCCAGCAGCGGCAGGTCGAGGTCGCCGGCCAGCGCGATCAGGTCGGGGTTGACCCGACGCTGCTCCGGCAGGCCGTGGTCGTGCAGCTCGACGTAGTAGTTGCCGGCCCCGAACAGGTCGCGGAACTCGGCAAGGGTCGCGGCCGCCCCCTTCCGGTCGCCCTTGAGCAGGCGCTGGTTGACCTCGGAGCCCAGGCACCCGGAGGTGGCGATCAGCCCGTGGTGGTAGCGCTCGAACAGCTCCCGGTCCATGCGGGGCTTGTAGAAGTGGCCCTCGAGGGAGGCGGCCGACGCCAGCCGCAGCAGGTTGAGGTAGCCGGTCTGGGTCTCGGCCAGCAGGGTCAGGTGGCTGTAGGGCTCGGCGGTGTCGCGACGCTGCTTCTCGAACCGGGACCCGGGAGCCAGGTAGGCCTCGATGCCGATGATGGGCTTGACGCCGTGCTTCTGGCCGGCGAGGTAGAAGTCGACGGCCCCGAACAGCTGGCCGTGGTCGGTCATGGCCAGGGCCGGCATGCCCATGCCGGCCGCCTCGGCGAACAGGTCGTCGACCCGGGCGGCCCCGTCGAGCATCGAGTACTCGGTGTGCACGTGGAGGTGCGCGAAGCTGCCCGGCATGACTGCTGCTGCTCTCCTACCGCTTGGTTCTGACCCCGCTGGACCGGAGTTTCCCACAGCCTGTGGACAAATGACACGGCTGTAATTCCGGGTCGGAGCCTACACCCCGCAGAGGTCGGAGGCAACGACCTCCGCAAGTCCGAAATCGTTACGGCACAACGGTTTCAGGAGGGAATCACCAGTTCAGACGCTTGTGGCCGAGGCGCCCTCGAGCTGCTAGCCGGTCGGGCCGCGGAGGCGGTCCAGGACCGACTGGAGGTCGTCGGGGAGGGGTTCGGTGAGCTCGACCTGGTGGCCGTCGGTGGGGTGGCGGAAGCCGAGGCGCCAGGCGTGGAGGAAGGGGCGGGCGACGCCCAGCCGGGCGGCCAGGACGGGATCGGCGCCGTAGGTGCGGTCGCCGACCAGGGGGTGGCGCAGGGAGGCCAGGTGGACCCGGACCTGGTGGGTGCGGCCGGTCTCCAAGCTCGCCTCGGCCAGCTGGACGGCCGGGAAGGTCTCCAGCACCCGCCAGTGGGTGACGGCTCGGCGGCCGCCCTTGGCGACCACGGCCATGCGCCTGCGGTCGCGGGGGTGGCGGCCGACGGGCGCGTCGACGGTGCCGGTCTCGGCGGCCAGGCGCCCCTGGACCAGCGCCAGGTAGCGGCGCTCCACCCGGTGGGCGGCCAGGTCGCGGGACAGGGCCAGGTGGGCGCCGTCGTCCTTGGCCACCAGCAGCAGACCGGAGGTGTCCTTGTCCAGGCGGTGGACGATCCCTGGGCGGTCGCCGGCGCCGCTGCCGGCCGGCAGTCGGGTCCCCAGGCGGCCGAGCAGGGCGTTGACCAGGGTGCCGGTCGGGTGCCCGGGACCGGGGTGGACGACAAGGCCGGCCGGCTTGGCCACCACCAGCAGCCGGTCGTCCTCGTAGCGGACGGCCAGCGGCAGGTCCTCGGGGACCGGGCCGCCGGGTGGCGGGGCCGCCGGCGGGGCCCAGGCCAGCCGCTCGCCTCCCCGCAGCCGGTGCGACTTGGGGCGGGGCCGAGCGTCCACCTCCACCAGCCCCTCCTCGGCCCAGCGGGCCGCCCGCGCCCGCGACACCCCGGCCAGCTCGGCCACCACCTCGTCCAACCGCCGCCCGGCCACCTCCGCCCCGGCCACCGCCTCGCCGGCGTCCGGGGTGGGTGGTGAGGTCACGGGGGGTCGAGCGGGCCGGGGGAGGTATCGGCCGGGGTCTGGTCGTGCTCGCGTTCGGCACGGCCGAGGAAGATGGCCAGGAGCAGGCCGCCGACCACGATGCAGGAGTCGGCCAGGTTGAACACCGGCCAGATGCCCACCTTGACGAAGTCGACCACCTCGCCGCGGAGCAGGCCATCGCCCCGGAACAGCCGGTCGGCCAGGTTGCCGAGCGCCCCGCCCAGGATCAGCCCCAGGACCACCAGCATGGACAGCGGCTGGGTGCGGCGGGAGGCGTAGACGATCCCGCCGATGATCACGATGGCCATCACCCCGAAGAACAGCGGGGCGCCGGTGAGCAGCGAGAAGGCGCCGCCGGAGTTGGTGGTGTAGCGCAGCTCGACGAAGTTGCCGATCACGCCGACCGGCGGGCGGCCGGCCAGGTTGCTGACCACCAGGTGCTTGATGAGCTGGTCCACCGCGAGCACGGCGCCGGCGGTGCCGTACAGGGCCAGCACGCGCCTGGCTCGTGGAGCGCCGCTCACCGCGGGCGGACCCGCCGGCGGGCGTCGGCCAGGCACAGGGTCGTGTACGGCAGGGCGTCCAGCCGCTCGGCCTCGATGGCGTTGCCGCAGGCCTCGCAGCGGCCGTAGCTGCCGGCGTCGATCCGGGCCAGTGCGTGTTCGACCTTGTCGATCAGGTCCTTGACGTTGTCGACCAGCGACAGGTCGCGCTCGCGTTCGAAGGTGAAGCTGCCGGCGTCGGCGTACTCCTCGTCGAAGCCGACCTCGCCGGTGGCGTCGGCCATGCTCGCGCCGGTCGACTCCTCCAGGTCGGCCCGCTGGCCCTGCAGCTCGGCCAGCTCGGCCTCCAGCCGTTTGCGGTAGGAGACGAGATCTCGTTTGGTGACCAGCGAGCGGTGGCCGCGCTGGCGCGGCGCCGGCTCGGTCCCGGTTGCGGCCTCAGCGGTCTTCTTGCGTGCCATGGCGTCCTCCGACGACGGCCCAGCCGGCGAGGATGGCGGTCTCTGAGCGGCCACCCTCACGAGTCGGCGCGAGGACGGCGGCAGCTGCACTGGCATGATAGCCAAAGTGCTTGCGGGGGCGAGGTAGACTCGCAGATATAGGCGATGACGGGAACGAGTAGGAGGCGGCACGGCCGCCAGCGAGCCGGGGATGGTGGAAGCCCGGTGGCACGGCCCCTCTCGAACATCCTCCCCGAGCCGCTGCCCGAACGGCGGGCCACCGCCCAGTAGACGCAGCCGGGTCAGCCCGTGACAGCTGGCAGGCCACTGAACCCGGTGGCCGGTGAGCGGTCGGTGGTCGCGAGGCCGCCGGCACGAGGGGTGGTACCGCGGGGCGCATGGCCTCGTCCCTTCGCCAGGGCAACGACATGCGAAGGAGACGATCAGCAGATGGGCCGCTTCCCTGAGGTCGACCCCAACCTCGACCTCCCAGCGCTCGACGCCAAGATGCTGGAGCTCTGGCGCGACCGGAAGGTGTTCCAGCGCTCCGTCGATCGGCGGGTCGGGGCGGAGCCGTTCGTCTTCTACGAGGGGCCGCCGACCGCCAACGGCCGGCCCGGCGTGCACCACGTGGAGGCGCGGGTCTTCAAGGACCTGTTCCCGCGCTTCAAGACCATGCGCGGCTACCGGGTCGACCGCAAGGGCGGCTGGGACTGCCACGGCCTGCCGGTCGAGCTGGAGGTCGAGAAGGAGCTCCAGCTCAAGGACAAGCGCGCGATCGAGACCTACGGGATCGAGGCGTTCAATGCCCGCTGCCGCGAGTCGGTCGAGCGCTACGTCGACGCCTTCGAGCGCCTCACCGAGCGGATCGGCTTCTGGATCGACACCAGCCAGGCCTACCGGACGATGGACACCTCCTACGTCGAGAGCGTCTGGTGGGCCCTGGCCGAGCTGTACCGCCGCGGCCTGCTGGTCGAGGACTACAAGGTCTCCCCCTACTGCCCTCGCTGCGAGACGACGCTGTCGGACGCCGAGGTGGCGATGGGCTACCAGGAGGTCGAGGACCTCACCGCCTACGTCGCCCTGCCCGCGACCACCGGCACCCTGGCCGAGGAGGGCGCGGCCCTGCTGGTCTGGACGACCCAGCCGTGGACGCTGGTCCCCAACGTCTCGGTGGTGGTCGGCCCCGAGATCCAGTACGTCCTGGTGGAGGCGACCGGCGAGGACGGGACGGCCCGCAAGCTGGTGGTGGCCAGGGACCTGGTCGCCAAGGCGGTCGGCGAGGACGCCCGGGTGCTGCGGCCGGTGCCCCTCCAGGAGCTGCTCGGCACCCGCTACCAGCGCGCCTTCGACCTGGTCCCGGTGACCGACGAGGAGGCGGCCCGGGGCTGGACGGTGGTGGCCGACGAGTACGTCACCACCAGCGACGGGTCGGGCCTGGTCCAGACCTCGCCGGCCTACGGGGCCGAGGACCTGGCCGTCGGCCAGCGCTACAACACCCCGGTGCTCCACCCGGTCGGCCTCGACGGCCGCTTCGGCCCGGAGAGCGGCTGGCTGGCCGGCAGGTTCGTCAAGGAGGCCGACCCGGACCTGGTCGAGGACCTGCGCCGGCGGGGGCTGCTGTGGCGGGCCGAGACCCACCGGCACGCCTACCCGTTCTGCTGGCGCTGCTCGACCCCGCTGATCTATTACGCGCTGACCTCCTGGTACGCCAGGACAACGGCGGTCAAGGACCGGATGCTGGACGAGAACGCCCGCATCGGCTGGCGTCCCGAGCACATCCGCGACGGCCGCTTCGGCGACTGGCTGGCCAACAACGTCGACTGGGCGCTGTCAAGGGCCCGCTACTGGGGCACCCCGCTGCCGCTGTGGCGCTGCCCGGAAGGGCACGTGACCGTGGTCGAGAGCCTGGCCGACCTGTCGGTGAAGGCCGGCCGCGAGCTGGCCGGCCTCGACCCGCACCGGCCGTTCGTGGACGAGGTGAGCTTCGCCTGCCCGGACTGCGGGCAGGAGGCCCGCCGGGTCGCCGACGTGCTCGACGCCTGGTTCGACTCCGGGTCGATGCCGTTCGCCCAGTGGGGCTACCCGCACGCCCCGGACAGCCGGGCCGCCTTCGAGCGCGCGTTCCCGGCCGACTTCATCTCCGAGGCCATCGACCAGACCCGCGGGTGGTTCTACTCCCTGCTGGCGGTGAGCACGCTGCTGTTCGACCAGACGTCCTACCGCAACGTGGTCTGCCTTGGGCTCATCGTCGACCGCGACGGCCGCAAGATGTCCAAGAGCCTCGGCAACGTGCTCGACCCCTTCCAGCTGCTGGACCGCTACGGTGCCGACCCGCTGCGCTGGTTCATGCTGGCCACCGGGTCGCCGTGGGTGTCGCGGCGCCTGTTCCCCGAGGCCATCGAGGACGTCACCAGGTCGTTCTTCCTCACCTTGTGGAACACCTACAGCTTCTTCGCGCTGTACGCCCGTCTGGAAGGGTTCGACCCCACCGCACCGGCGGGGGAACCAGCGGTTTCCACGGACCCGGTCAGCTCCAGACTCAACGCCGGGAAGGATCCCTCCTGGTCGGAGCTGGACCGTTGGGTGCTGGCCGAGCTGGCCGACACGGTGCAGCAGGTCACCCGGGACCTGGACGACTACGACGCCACCAGCGCCGCCCGGCGGTTGGCCGGGTTCGTCGACGACCTTTCCAACTGGTACGTGCGGCTGTCGCGGCGGCGGTTCTGGCGGGGGACGGGGGCAGACGCCGACGCCGCCTTCCGCACCCTGTGGACCTGCCTGCGGACGGTCTCGTTGCTGCTGGCGCCGTATGCGCCGTTCACCGCCGAGGCGCTGTGGCAGGGGCTGGTCGTCTCGGTCGACCCGGAGGCCACGGACTCGGTCCACCTGGTCGACTGGCCGGAGCCCGACCGGGCCGCGGCCGACCCGGCCCTGAGCGCGGCCATGACCGAGGTCAGGCGGCTGGTCGGCCTTGGCCGTCAGGCCCGCACCGAGGCCAGGCTCAAGGTACGGTGGCCGGCCCAGCGGGCCCTGATCAGCGTGCCCGACCGGGTCAGGGAGGGGGTGGCCGGGCTGCTCGACCTGGTCGCGGCCGAGCTGAACGTCAAGCAGGTTGGGTTCGCGCAGGGCGAGGCCGGGCTGGTCGCCTACCGGCTGGCGCCGAACTTCCGGGCCCTCGGCCCCCGCTTCGGGCGCGACGCCCAGGCGGTGGCGGCCGCGATGCGCCAGGCGCCGGCCGACCTGGCCGCCCAGCTCGCCCCGAGGCTGCGGGCCGGCCAGCGGGTGGAGCTGGCCGTGGAGGGGCTGGGCGTGGTCGAGCTCGCGCCGGAGGAGGTCGCGGTGGTGGAGGAGCCGGTGACCGGCTGGCGGGTGGTCCGCGACGGCGCCACCGCGGTCGCCCTCGACCTGGAGGTCTCGCCCGAGCTGCGCCTCGAGGGGCTGGCCAGGGACCTGGTCCGGGCGGTGCAGGACCTCCGCAAGGCGGCCGGGCTGGAGGTGGCCGACCGGATCGAGCTGGCCGTCAAGGCTGACGGCGAGGTCGCGGCCGCGGTCGACGCCCACCGCGACTACCTGCTCGGCGAGACCCTCGCCACCAGCCTGCACCGTGCCCCCCAGGGCGACGGTCATGATGCCCGGGTCGACCTGGACGGCCAGTCGGTCCGGCTCTGGCTGCGCCCGGCGACCGAGGAGCAATGAGAGAAGCAGTGACCGGGCGGGCACGGCCGGTGCGCGTCGACGACCTGGGGGACCTGCTGCCGGCGGCCCGGTCGGTGTGGGGGTATCTGTGGGCCGGCCCGAACAGCCTGGTCGGGCTGGTCGGGGCGCTGACCACCCGGACGCGGCCGGTGCGCTGGCGGGGGGTGCTGCTGTTCGAGGACGGCCGCGGCGGGCTGGCCCGGTTGCTTCGCTGGCGCGGGTTCACCGCCATCACGCTCGGCCACGTGATCGTTGCCAACCGGCATCTGGACGACCGCCTGCTGGCCCACGAGCTGGAGCATGTCGCCCAGCACGAACGCTGGGGCCCGCTCTACTACCCCGCCTACCTGCTGGGCAGCTTGCGAGGGTACCGTCGCAACCCGTTCGAGCGGGCCGCCTCGCTGGCGGCCGCGGCCGTTCAGGCCGCCCGCAACGAGCCCGACCAGCGGCCTGAGGGACGCTGATGCCGGACCGCGACGGCTCGGCGACGCCGCTGCACCGCAAGCTCGGGATCAGGGAGGGGGCGGCGGTGGCGCTGCTCGACGCTCCGGAGGGCTTCCCAGCCCTGCTGGAGCCGCTGCCCGGGGGGGTGGAGCTTCGCCGGCGGGCCCGTGGCCCGGTCGACGTCGCGGTGTTGTTCGTCACCTCGCGGGCCCGGCTGGCCAGACGCTTCCCGGCCGCCGCGCGAGCCATCGGCGCCGGCGGCGGCGTCTGGGTGGCCTGGCCGAAGAAGACCGCCGGCGTGCCCACCGACCTCGACTTCGCCTTCGTGCAGCAGGTCGGCCTGGACGCCGGGCTGGTCGACAACAAGGTGGCCGCGATCGACGGCACCTGGACCTCGGTCCGGTTCGTGGTCCGGCTGGCCGACCGGGCGACCTGGCCGGCCCCGCGCGCCTAGCGGGCCCGTCGGCGGAGGGCCGCCACCAGCAGCGTGACCGCGACCGCGTCAACTGCCAGCGAAGCCCACACGAAGCTCAGGCCGTCGGCGCGGAACAGCGAGGCGACCAGCAGGCCCATGGCCACGGCCAGGGCGAGCAGGGCGGCGGCGACCACCGTGGCTGGCTAGTGGACCCGCCCGACCGTGAGACCGTCAGTCGTCGTGACGCAGCCGGTCGACGCGGTCGCGGCCGTTGTGGCCGAGCTGGTCCGAGGTCGAATCACGCAGCGCCGAGTAGCTGTTCTGGCGCGCCCCGGTCGACAGGGCCGGCAGGTCGTCGGCGCCGGGCAGGGGCCGCGAGTTCGCGGCGAGGCCTGGCGGCTGCGGTGGGGCGACCGGCCCGGACGGGGCCGCGTCCTCGAGCGCCTTGAGCTGGCCCTCGACGAAGCCGCGGAGCCGGGCGCGGTAGTCGCGCTCGAACGCACGCAGGGCCTCGATGGAGCTTTCGAGCTCCTGGCGGCGCCTGGCCACCTGCTCGGTCGCCTGGGCGATCTGCATGCGGGCCTGCTCCTCGGCAACGCGGGCGCGGGCCTCGGCCGACTGGATCCGCTCCTTGTAGCGGGTCTCCAGGCCCTCGGTGAGCTCGCGGGCCCTGGCCTGGGCGGCCTCGGTGACCTCGCGAGCGCGCATCTGGGCGGCCTCGGTGACCTCGCGAGCGCGCATCTGGGCGGCCTCGGTGACCTCGCGGGCCCGCATCTGGGCCTGCTCGGTCATGTTCTTGGCGCGCGCCTCGGCCTCGGCGACCATCGACTTGGCCTTGACCTTGGCCTCCTCGACCGTCTGGTCGGCCATCCGCTGGGCCATGACCAGAGCCCGGGCGATCGCCTCCTCGCCGCCGGCGCTGCGTGCCTCGGCGGCCACCGGCTGGGGCTGCGGGGGCGGAGGCGGCGGGGCCTGCTGCAGCTGCACGGGGGCTGGCTGCGACGGCGTCGCGCTGGAGGCCTGCTCCCGGAGGCGGGCGATCTCGTCCTGCATCCGGGTGAACTCCTCGGTGACCTGGTCGAGGAAGGTGTCCACCTCGTGCATGGCGTACCCGCGCATGGCCTTGGTGAATTCTTTGTGTTGGATGTCCAGCGGCGTCAGTGGCGGCATCTGCGCTCCTTAACCTGCAAGTGGATGGGCGATTGTACCCGAGCACCACTCGAGCGTTCGCGTTGGGCCGGCTAGCTGGTACTCACCACCTGTCTCAACAGGGCGATCAGTACGAACACGATGAGGGGGGAGAGATCTAGGGCCACAGCGCCGACTCGCAAGGGGGGAAGGAGTCGCCTTATGGGTCGGAGGACGGGTTCGGTCAAGTCATACAGTATTCCATACAGGATCGCCAAACCGGCTAGTCCTCGGCCACCGGTCAGGCTCAGGATCAGGTCCATCACGATCCGGCCGAGAAGGACCAGCCAGTACAAGCTCAGCAGAAGGGAGAGAATCCACACAGAGAGACACCGGTCATGCCTGGTTGAAGAAGCCTCGCTCTTGGAGCCGCCGCCGCTCCTCGGCCGAGACCTCAACGTTTCTAGGGGTAAGTAGGAACACCTTGTCGGCAACACGCTGGATCCGCCCGTCCAGCCCGAAGGTGAGCCCGGCGGCGAAGTCGATCAGACGCTTGGCGGTTTCCGCCTCCATTGCCTGGAGGTTGACGATCACCGGGATGTCGGCCTTGAACTTCTCACCGATCTCCTCGGCGTCGTTGAAGCCGGACGGCTCGATCAGGTGGACCTTGCCGGCGGCTGCGGACGGGATCGGGTGGATCACCGCCTCGGTTGGCTCCTCCAGGCGCCCCCCGTCACGACGGCGCCCGTAGACGTCGTCGTCGCGCACCCGGCGGATGGGAGCCCGATCGGCCGGTGATCGCCCGGCCGACTCGGCCACGTCGGCCAGCTCCTCGTCGTCCTCAGGCTCGACCAGCCCCAACCACACAAGGCTCTTCTTGAACGCCCCAGCCACCTAACGTCACCTACCTCTCACCATGTCGACAACTGTCCAAGCACCTGAGGACGTCCGCCTTGGGCGGCGCCGGAAACACTATGGCGATAGTCGGCGCAGAAGTCACGACGCAGCCACCGGGAACGTCCCTTTGTCTGTTTTCAGAAGTCCTGATCGGCGACCCTGACCGAATCGTTGGGGTAGCGGGTCGGCGGCTCATGCGCCGCTCCCCCCGCCGGGCCCGGCGGGGTTCGGGGCCGCGGCCGCCCGCTTGACGGGTCGGGGGCCGAACAGGGCGGTGCCGACCCGGATCAGGGTCGCCCCCTCCTCGACGGCCACCTCGAAGTCGGCCGTCATCCCCATGGACAGCTGGACCAGGCCATGGCGGGCGGCCAGCTCGGCGGTCCGCCGGAACGCCGGGCGGGTCGCCTCCGGGTCGTCGGCCGGGGCCGGCATGACCATCAGCCCGTCGACCTCGAGGCCGTCCTCCGCGCGGCAGGCGTCAAGGAACGCCGCCAGCTCGGCTGGCCTGACCCCATGGGCCGCCTCGCGGTCGTCGACCTCGACCTGGACCAGGGCGCGGGTGGTGGTGCCGGCGGCCACCGCCCGGCGCCCGAGGGCCCGGGCCCCGGCCAGGGAGTCCAGCGAGTGCACCAGGGCGCCGACCCGGACCAGCGTGCCGGCCTTGTTGCGCTGCAGGCGGCCGACGAAGTGCCAGCGCACGCCGGGGACCTCGGCCGCCTTGCGCTCGAGGTCGTTGGCGTAGTTCTCGCCGACGTCGGGCACGCCGGCCGCCAGCACGGCCCGGACCGCGGACTGCGGGAACAGCTTGGCCACCGCGACCAGGGTGACCGAGCCAGGGTCGCGCCCGGCCCGGCCGGCGGCGGCCGCGACCCGCTCCCGCACCGAGGCGACGTTGGCCGCGACCACCGCCGGGTCGATGGTCGCCGTCACCGGCCGCCTCCGGGGACCAGGGCGATCAGGCCAGCCTGGCGGCCGGTGTGGCCGTGGTCGCGGCGGTGGGAGAAGTAGCGGTCCTCCAGGTCGGCGGTGCACTCTCCGGCGACCCGGACCTGGCCGACGCCGGCTCCCTCGAGCGCCTGGGTGGCCCCGGCGGCGGGGTCGAGGGCGGG
>DATHIG010000891.1:0-5604 GCA_035490035.1 Actinomycetes bacterium | reverse complement strand
CAACCGGATCCTCTCGAGGACGGTGGTGCCCTCCGGGGACAGGAAGCGGTCGGTGCGGACCAGCTCGACCTCGCCGACGGCGAAGCGGCCGAAGTCCTCCCGGCGCAGTCGGGCCAGCTCGGAGAGGAAGGCGGCGGTGACGGGGCCGGAGAACCGGACCAGGGTGGCGTGGCCGAGGGCGCGGCACGACCCGGACCCGGGCCCGAGGCGGCGCTGCGCCGACCCGGGCGGGACTCGTTCGAGGCGCTTGCCGGTCCGCTGGCCGGTGAGCTCGGCCCGGAGCGACCGAAGGGTCGGGTCGTCGGGGAAGGCCAGGGCGAAGACCGTGGCCGGCGCGACCCCGAGGCCACGAACGGCCACCTGGAATGGCGGGTGGGCGCCGACAAGGCCCCGCACCTCGGCCAGCCGCGCCGCGGGGTCGCCGTCGACGCCCGGCATCGTCGTGCGGTCGCGGGCGACACCAAGGCGGTCGCCGTGCACGCCAAGCGGGTCGAGGTTCTGGACAGTCAGGTGCATGGCCGCCGGCGGGTAGTAGTGGTGCAGCGGCCCGAGATCCCGGAGCCGGTCGAGGGCCGGGGCCAGGGCGGCCGTGATCTCGGCGGGCAGCCGGACGACGGTGGTCAGGTGGACCGCGGCCGCCGGGCCGGAGGGCGGCAGCGTAAAGGCGCGACGGCCGGCGGATGCCCGCAGCAGGGCCCACCCAGCCCACCAGGCGACCTGCCCGCGGAGCACGGCCGGTCCGGTCGGGTGATCAGCCGGCGGCGCCGCGGCGTTCGAGCCAGGAGAGCAGGGTGCGGACGCTCACCCCGGTGGAGCCCTTGCCCAGGTAGCCGTCCTCGGACTCGGCCCTTGCCGGGCCGGCGATGTCGAGGTGCACCCAGGGCCGCCCGTCGACGAACTCCTGGAGGAACAGGCCGGCGACCAGGGCGCCGCCGTAGCGGTCGCCGACGTTCTTGAGGTCGGCGAGGTCGCTCTCGATCTCCTTGTGGTACTCGGGCGGCAGGGGCAGGCGCCAGGTCGGCTCGCCGGCGTCGGCGGCGGCGTCCAGCAGCTCGGCGGCCAGGGCATCGTCGTTGGCCATGAGCCCGGTGTAGCGGTTCCCGAGGGCGACCGCGCAGGCGCCGGTGAGCGTCGCAACGTCGATGATGGCGTCCGGCTTGGCCTCGGCGCCGAGGGCGAGCGCGTCGGCCATCACCAGCCGCCCCTCGGCGTCGGTGTTCAGCACCTCGACGGTCCTGCCGTTCTTCATCGTCAGCACGTCGCCCGGCCGGGTCGCCCGGCCGGACGGCATGTTCTCGGCCGAGGCGAGATAGCCGGTGACGCCGACCTTGACGTCGAGCTCGGCGAGGACGCTCATGGCGGCGAGGACCGCCGCCGCCCCCGACATGTCGGTCTTCATGGTCTTCATCGAGTCGGCCGGCTTGAGCGACAGCCCGCCCGAGTCGAAGGTGATGCCCTTGCCGATCAGGGCCACCTCGCCGGCCGCTCCCCGGCTCCTGCTCAGGGCTGGCCGGTAGCGCAGCTCGATCAGGCGCGGCGGATGCTCGGCGCCCTGGCCGACCCCGATGATGCCACCGAAGCCCTCCTTGGCCAGCTCCTTCTCGTCCTTGACCTTCACGGTCACGCCCTTGCCGGCCAGCAGCTTGCGGGCGGCGGCGGCCAGGTCGGCCGGGTGCAGGGCGTTGGCCGGCTCGTTGGACAGGTCTCTTGCCAGGTTGGTGGCCGCCGCCCTCGCCTGGCCGGCGGCAAGGGCGCCGGCCAGCCCGGCCCGCCCCCCGGACCCCCGGCCCTTGGCTCCCGGGGCCACCATGGCGAGGGCGGCCAGCTCCGCGGCTGGCTTGGCCCCGTCGGCCCTGGCCTTCTTGTACTTGTCGAACCGGTAGGCGGCCAGCAGCGCCCCCTCGGTCACCGCCCGCACGGCGCCGGCCGGGTCGGCGGGCAGCGCCTGGGGCAGCGTGGTGACGGCCTTGCGGGCCCCCCGGCCCTGGCGCACCACGGCGGCGGCGGCCCGGCGGAGGGCCTCGGCGTCCACCTTGGCCCGCTCCCCCACCCCGACCAGCAGCAGCACGGTGGCCGGCAGGCGGCCGAGCGTCGGCAGGACGGCCGTCTCGCCGGTCTTGCCGGTGAAGCCGCGGCCCTCCAGCAGCGGCGCCACCGGCGCGCCGAGGGCGGCCACCGCCTCGTCGGCCCCCGGGCCAAGCTCCGGCCCGGCGAACACCGGCACGGCGAGCAGGTCTGCCTTGGCGGTGACCGCGTCGGCCTTCGCGAGCGTGACCTTCATGGAGCTTCGAACCTCCGTCGATTCTTGGAGCGGCGAGCAGCTAGGCTAGCAGGCGATGGAGCGAACCAGGCTGGCCGAGCTGATCGCGTTCGACGAACGGCGTATGGCCAAGCACCGGGTGTTCGAAACCGATCGCACCCTGACCGACCTGTACTGCCTCGACCCGGGGCAGGAGCAGCTGCTGCATGTCCACGAGGGGTCGGACAAGGTGCTGCTGGTCCTGGCCGGCCGGGTGCTGGTCCGGGTGGACGACGACACCGCCGAGGCCGGCCAGTACGAGGCCGTCCTCGCCCCGGCCGGCTCCAAGCACGCCCTCAAGAACCTCGGTCCCGACCCGGCCGTGCTGCTGGTGTTCCTCGGCCCGAGGCTGGTCTGAGGCGCTGCCGCCACGCCGATCCCGCGTCGGGTCCTGCAGCGGGCGCGCCGACCCGGTCGCGGTCCGCGCGGTGACGCGTCCTCAGGGCACGCGCTCGAACCAGCGGTTGAACGGGACCATGGCGCGCCAGTCGGCGACCAGGCGGTCGAGCAGCTCGGCGGTCAGCAGCCAGGGGGCGCGTTCATGCTGGCGGTTGAGGATAAGGGAGCGGGCCCGGAGCAGTTCGGCTCGTGGGTGGTCGGCCGGCCATGGCCTGGGCATCCGCTGCAAGGGGTTCAGCCACGGCTCCAGGCCCTTGCCGGCGGCGGGGCGCAGGACGGCGTCGAGCTCCCCGCCGGTGCCGGGGTCGGCGATGGCGGCCCGCAGCCGCTCCAGCTCCGGCCGGCCCGGGTGGTACAGGCCGGCGGCGACGTACAGCCCGCGCGGGCCGACGTTCACGTAATAGCCGGTGTCGACGCCGCGGCCGTCCCCCTCGCCGGGAGGCCGGTGCGGCACCGAGGCGCTCATCGACGTCTTGTAGGGGGTCTTGTCCTTGCTGAAGCGCAGGTCGCGGTAGATCCGGAACACCTTCGGCTTCCCGAGGTCCGGGGCGCTGCGGCGCAGCCGGGTGGCGGCGGCCTCGACCAGCGCGGTGAACGGCGCCTGGACCTGCTCCTGGAAGACCCGCTTGTGGGCGTCGAAGAACTCCTTGGAGTTGCGCTCCTCCAGGTCCTCCAGGAACGCAAGCCCTTCGTCCGGCATCCCCGCGAACGTCGTCGTCACGTGCCCTCCCTCCCGCTCCGGCGGCCGACCGCCAGCATAGCCAGGAAGGCGACCAGGAACGCCGGGATCGAGGCACCCAGCCACGGCAGCCGGGCCGACAGCGGGAAGGGCAGGTTGAGCAGGTCGGCGAACAGGCCCTCGACCAGCGACACCCAGGCGGTCACCGTGCCCGGGTTGATCCAGTTGTAGACAAGGAACCCGAGCAGCCAGACCAGCAACGCCGGCCAGCGCACCCCCCGGTAGGGACCGTCGGTCCGGTACATGGCGTCGACGTCGTAGCGGCGGCGGGCGAGCACGTACCAGTCGGCCGCCAGCACCCCGAACAGGGGGACGAACAGCGCCCCCAGCAGGAACAGGAAGTTCTCGTAGCGGGCCAGGTCGTCGACCAGGATGGCCAGCAGGGTGGCGACCGCGCCGAAGGCGAGGACGACGCGGCGGCCGGGCAGCCGGGGGGCGGCGTTCTTCAGGCTCACCCCCGCCGAGTACAGGTTGGCGAACACCTCGTCGGTCTCGTCGACCACCAGCACGGCCATGGCCAGCAGCCCCACCGGGACGGCGAGCACGGCCGCGATCACATCGCCCTGGCCGATGCCGAGCAGGAACAGGACGCCGAGGGCGAAGAACCAGACCTGGGCCAGGAGGTAGCCGATGCCGGTTCCCCAGAAGGTGGCCCCGGCCGAGCGGCCGAAGCGCGCGTAGTCGGCGACCAGCGGCACCCAGGAGATCGGCAGGGCGATGGCCAGGTCGACCCCGGCCCAGAAGGAGAGCCCGCCCTGGCCGGGCTGGTCGGCAAGCCGGCCGAGGTCGAAGCGGGCCAGCGCATACCAGGTGAGGTAGGCGGTGGAGGCGAGCACGGCCCAGATCGCGAACCGTTGCAGCCACCGGCGCAGCACGGTCAGCGGCCCGGCCACCGCCATGGCGGTGGCGACCAGCCCGAAGACCAGCACCCACAGGGGCCGACCGCCGAACCCGAGCACTCGCTCGGAGATGGCGGTGGCGGCGGTGGCGATCACGAACAGCTCGAAGGTGGCCCAGCCGAGGTTCTGGACGACGTTGCAGGCGGTGGGGATCAGCGACCCGCGCACCCCGAGCGGAGCCCGGTACAGGACCATGGCCGGCACGCCCGTCTCGGCGGCCGGCACCGCGGCCAGCCCGAGCAGGGCGTTGCCGATGGCGGCACCGACCACCGTTGCCGCCAGGGCCGGCCACAGGCCGAGGGCCGGGACCAGCAGCGCGCCGGCAACCAGCACCAGCAGGCTGACGCCGAGGTTGCCCCAGAGTACGGCCTGGTCGAGGAAGCCGAGCCGCCGCAGCTCGGGCGGGACGGGCTCGATGCCCCATTCGGGGGCCCGCTGGATGTGGGCGGATCGTCGGCTGGCTGCCATACCGCGCTCCCTTCGCCGGTACTAACCGGATCAGGTTCGAAGGGTCGCCGACCGTGCAGTCAGCCTCTCAGCCCGGTTCGCCGGGCTCCCCTGGGCGCCTCCGTCGAAGGCCCGTGGCAACGATAGCCACGGGCCCCATGACGGGCAAGGTGACTCAGCCTGCCAGGCCCAGCAGGCGGTCGACGAACTGCCGGTAGGCGCGAAGGGCCAGGCGCAGCTCCTCGGTCGATTCCTCGGCCGTGGCGCCGGTGAGCTGGCCACGCTGGCCCTGGAGGGCGTCGATCACCTGCTGCACGAGGTCGTCGACGAAGCGACCGGCGGCCTCGACCGCCTGCCTGGGCTCGTCGACGAACCCGGCCTGGATGTCGACGAACCGGTTGCGGATGTCGCCGACGTCAAGCGAGCCGAGCAGGGATCCCGGCGTTGCCGCGTCCAGCGACGGCCCAGCCGGCGACGCCTCGCCGGAGGTCGCCGGGGACGAGGGTCGTGCCGAGGTGTCTGCGCCCACCCCGGCGCCGATCGGCGTGCCGTCCAGGGCGTCGCCGACCGCCCGACTGTCGTCCCCGGCAGTACCAGCCGAGGCGCTACCGTCTGGGGCGCCGCCGACCTCCCGACTGTCGTCCCCGACAGCACCGGCCGCGGCGCTACCGTCCAGGGCGTCGCCGACCTCCCGACTGTCGTCCCCGACAGCACCGGCCGCGGCGCTACCGTCTGGGGCGTCGCCGACCTCCCGACTGTCGTCCCCGACAGCACCGGCCGCGGCGCTACCGTCCAGGGCGTCGCCGACCTCCCGACTGTCG
>DATHIG010000890.1:0-5213 GCA_035490035.1 Actinomycetes bacterium | reverse complement strand
CGGGCTTTGCCGCACCGACCTGCACATCTACGAAGGACAGTGGGAACCCCTCACCCACCCGGAGCTGCCCTTCCCGCTCGGCCACGAGAACGCCGGCTGGGTCGAGGACATCGGCTCGGCCGTGTCCAACGTGGCCGTCGGCGACACCGTGATCCTGCACCCGAACATCACCTGCGGGCTGTGCCGGTACTGCCGGGCCGGCGACGACATGCACTGCGTCGCCGGCATCTTCCCCGGGGTCGACGGCACCGACGGCGGCATGGCCGACTACCTGGTCACCGGGGTCCGGTCGGTGGTCAAGCTGGACCCGTCGCTCCAGCCAGCCGAGGTGGCCGCCCTGGCCGACGCCGGCCTGACCGCCTACCACGCGGTCAAGAAGGCCGTGCCGCTGCTCTACCCGGGCACCACCGCGCTGGTCATCGGGGCCGGTGGGCTCGGGCACATCGGCGTCCAGTCGCTCAAGGCCATGACCGCGGCCACGATCATCGTGGTCGACCGCAACCAGGCCGCTCTCGAGCTGGTCAGCGGCTACGGTGCCGACCACACGGTGCTCGCCGACGGCAGCGAGGCCGGCACGGTGCAGGAGCTGACCGACGGGCATGGCGCCGAGGTCGTGTTGAACTTCGTCGGCGAGCAGGGCGCCGAGACGCTGGGGTGGAGCCTGACCAGGCGGGCCGGGTCGCACTACATCATCGGGTACGGCGGCACCATCGACGTTCCCACCATCGACGTCATCTCGACCGAGCGCAACGTCGTCGGCAATCTGGTCGGCACCTACAACGACCTGGCCGAGCTGATGGCGCTGACCGCCCAGGGCAAGATCGAGCTGCACACCCGCACCTACCCCCTTGACGCGGTCAACGACGCCGTGGACGACCTCGACGCCGGGCGCCTGCGGGGCCGCGGGATCCTGGTCCCCTGACACCGGGCGAAGGAGAAGGGCTACCGCCCGGATCTCGCGCGTCCTGACCGTGGCCAGGTGAGCCGACCGGCGCCTGTGGGATAGTGCCGTCGATGCGACAGGGAGCCATCGGGGTTGGGCTGGTCGGCTACGGGCTGGCCGGGGCGGCGTTCCACGCCCCGCTGGTCCAGGCCGAGCCGCGGCTGCGCCTCCACGCGGTCGTCACCAGCCGGGCCGCGCAGGTTCGGCGGGACCACCCCGGGGTCCGGGTGGTGGCGTCGGCCGACCAGCTGCCGCACGACCCGGAGGTCGAGCTGGTGGTGGTCGCGGCCCCCAACACCGTCCACCACCAGCTGGCCGGCGCCGCCCTGCGGGCGGGCAGGCATGTGGTCGTCGACAAGCCGTTCGTGGTCACCACCGCCCAGGCCGACGAGCTGATCGCCCTGGCCAGGACGGAGGACCGCCTGCTCAGCGTGTTCCAGAACCGGCGCTGGGACAACGACTTCCTCACCGTCAAGCGCTGCCTGGCCGCCGGCCTGCTCGGGCAGGTCTCCACCTACATCTCCCGCTTCGACCGCTTCCGCCCGGCGCCGAAGGGTGGCTGGAAGGAGGAGGCGCTGCCCGGGTCGGGGATCCTCTACGACCTCGGGTCCCACCTGATCGACCAGGCCCTGCACCTGTTCGGCCTGCCCTCCACGATCATGGCCGACGTTGGCACCCAGCGACCGGAGGTGGCCGCCGACGACTACGTGCACCTCGTCCTGGGCTACGGGGCCCTGCGGGTGATCCTGCATGCCGGCATGGTGGTGCGCGTCCCCGGCCCCCGGTTCGAGGTCCACGGCGACCGCGGGTCGTTCGTCAAGCACGGCCTGGATCCGCAGGAGGATGCCCTGCGGTCGGGCGGGCGGCCGGGCGACCCGGGCTGGGGGAGCGAGCCCCCCGAGCGCAACGGCCTGCTCACCACCGAGGTCGGCGGCCTCGAGCTGCGCGGCCGGCTGGCCGGCGTGCCCGGCGCCTACCAGGCGTACTACGCCGGGATGGCCGACGCCCTCCAGGGCACGGGCCCGGTCCCGGTCGCGGCGCAGGAGGCACGGGCCACCGTCATGCTGATCGAGCGCGCCCTGCAGAGCAGCCGGGAAGGCCGCGTCGTCGAGGTCGTCCCCTCCTCCTAGAGGAACCCGGCCAGGAACCGGGTGGAGGCGGGCAGGGCCTGCTCCGGGGCGCCCCGCAGCTGGCACTCGAACGTCAGCCAGTCGTCGTACCCGACGGCCCGCAGGGCGTCCAGCACGGCGGCGAAGTCGATATGGCCGCTGCCGGGCTGCAGCCGGTTGCTGTCGTCGACGTGGACGTGGGCGATCCGGGGACCGGCGGCCAGGATCGCAGCCGCCAGGTCGTCCTCCTCGATGTTCATGTGGAACAGGTCGGCGCAGACCCGCACCGAGTCCAGCCCAAGCTCCCGCTCGACCTCCTCGGCCAGGCCGACCGCCTGGTCGAGCCGGTTGACCATGTAGTCCTCGTAGCGGTTGATCGGCTCGACGGCCAGCCACACGCCTTCCCTGGCGGCGTGCCCGGCCAGCTCCAGCAGCGCCTCCAGCAGCACCTTGCGGTCGTCAGCCGGCTGGCGGGGCGGGGTGAACGGTGGCAGCCGCAGGCTGAACATGCCCCAGCTGGCCGGCGTGAGCACCCCGGCCCCGCCCAGCTCGGCGATGACGCTCAGCTGGGAGCGCAGCTGCTCGATGGCGTCGCGCCGCCGGCCGGCGTCGAAGTCGCCGATGAAATGGTCGGTCTCCGGGCAGACGGTCGCCATCACCACCCCGGCGCGCGCCGCCGCCCGCAGCTCGGGCAGCCGCGACGCGAAGTGGCCGTCGCCGCGGGCCCGCAGCTCGATCCCGGCGAACCCGGCACGGGTGGCGAAGTCGAACTTCTGTTCCAGGCCCGTGCCCGGCAACAGCTGCTCCTGGCACGAAAGCTTCATGCTCACCGACTCCCCTCAGACGTAGGCTGAGCAAGCATAGTTCCTCGAAAGGAGCAACCACCTCGATGCCCAACACCCTCGTCCTGGATGGCCCACGCAGGCTGCGCCTGACCGACCAGCCGACCCGCCGCCTGCGGCCCGGCGAGATCCGTCTGCGGGCAAGGCTCAGCGGGATCAGCCACGGCACCGAGCTGAGCCTGTACCGCGGCACCTCGGCCTTCACCGACAAGGTCTTCGACCGAGGCCTGCGGGCCTTTGTCGAGCCACCGGCGGGCAGCGCCGCCGCCTACCCGGTGACGCTCGGCTACGAGATGGTCGGCGAGGTCATCGAGGTGGCCCCGGACGTCACCGAGGTCCAGGTCGGGGACCTGGTCCACACCGGCACCCCCCACCAGGAGGAGACCGTGCTCGACCTGGCCGCTTCGCTGCAGGCCACCTACCCGCTGGTGCGACTGCCGACCGAGGAGCGTCCCGAGCGGGCCCTGTTCATCAGCCTGAGCGCGGTGGCCCTGCAGGCCGTCCACGACGCCGAGATGAAGCTCGGGGACGCGGTCAGCGTGCACGGGCTCGGCACCATCGGCCTGCTGACCGTCCAGATGTGCCGGCTGGAGGGGATCCAGAACGTGTTCGCGCTGGACCCCGACCCGGGACGGCGGAAGCTGGCCGCCGGGCTGGGGGCCAGCCACGTGCTCGACCCGTCCGAGGAGGTGTCGGTCGGCCTGCAGATCCGCCAGCTGAACCTGGGGCATGGGGTCGACGTCGCCATCGAGGTGTCGGGGTCGGACCGGGGCCTGCAGGGCGCCCTGGAGGCGGCCGGGCTGGGGGCGACCGTGGTGGCGGCCGGCTTCTACCAGGGTGGCGCCGCCAACGTTCGCCTCGGCGAGGAGTTCCACCACAACCGGCTGTCGCTGATCGCCTCGATCGGCGCCTGGGGCGCCCCGCACCGGCACGCACCCCTGTGGAACCGGCTCCGGGTGATGGACACCGCAACCCGGCTGCTCTACACCGACCGGGTCTCGGTCGACGGGCTGCTCGCCCGCCGGTTCCCGTTCGACCAGGCGCCGGCCGCCTACCGCTGGATCGATGAGCATCCCCACGCCGCGGTCAAGGTCGCCCTGACCTACTAGTGCGCTGTCCATGAACGTTCACCGGGTCTGGTGACACGCCGGGCAACGTCCGTGGGCTGGCGTGTGTGGGCTTCACGCTCGATGGCGAATGTGATCGCTATCGAGAGTGAGGTGGGCGGTGGCGGAGCCGGTGAGGGCTCGGCGGTTGACCGAGCAGGAGGGTCGCAAGCTGCAGCAGATCGTGCGGCGGGGCAAGCACGAGTCGGTGCGGGTCCGGCGGGCGTTGATCATCATGGCGTCGGCGTCGGGGACGACGGTGCCGGCGATCGCCCGGCTCGTCCAGGCGCACGAGGACACCGTCCGGGCCGTCATCCATTCCTTCAATGAGCGGGGGTTGGCGGCGCTGGACCCTCGGTGGGCGGGAGGCCGTCCCCGCCAGATCACCAGTGACGACGAGCAGTACATCGTCCAGGCGGCCACCACACGCCCGGCCAAGCTCGGCCGCCCGTTCACGCACTGGAGCATCCGCAAGCTCGCCGACTATCTGGCCGACAACCCGATCCGGCGGGTGAAGGTCGGCCGGGAGCGGCTACGGCAGATCCTGCACAGGTGCGGGATCTCTTTCCAGCGCACCCGCACCTGGAAGGAATCACGTGACCCGGACAAGGACGCCAAGCTGGACCGGATCGAGGAGGTGACCAGCCGGTTTCCCGATCGGTGTTTCGCCTTCGACCAGTTCGGGCCGCTGTCGATCCGGCCGTGTCACGGCACCTGCTGGGCGCGCCGCAAGCACCCCGACCGGCTCCCGGCCACCTACCACCGCACCCACGGCACCCGGTACTTCCACGGCTGCTACTCCCTGGGCGATGACCAGTTGTGGGGCGTGGTGCGCCGCCGTAAGGGCGGCGACCACACCTTGGCCGCGCTCAAGTCGATCCGCGCCGCCCGCCCGGACGGCGCCCCGATCTACGTGATCCTGGACAACCTGTCGGCCAACAAGACCCCGGCCATCCGAGCCTGGGCCGCCCGCCACAAGGTGAAGCTGTGCTTCACCCCGACCAGCGCCTCGTGGGCCAACCCGATCGAGGCCCAGTTCGGGCCGCTGCGCACCTTCGTGATGGGCAATTCCGACCACGAAAGCCACCCCGCTCTGGCCCGCCGCCTGCACGCATACCTGCGCTGGCGCAACGCCAACGCCCGCCACCCCGACGTCTTGGCCGCGCAACGCCGCGAACGCGCCCGCATCCGCAGTGAGCGCCAGCAACGCTGG
>DATHIG010000889.1:0-5310 GCA_035490035.1 Actinomycetes bacterium | reverse complement strand
TGGTGGGCGTGCTCGGTTCGCTGTACCCGGTCGCAACGGTGGTCCTGGCCCGGTGGCTGCTGGGCGAACGCCTCTCCGGAGGGCAGAACGCCGGCGTCGTCCTCGCCCTGACCGGTGTCGGACTCCTGGCCGCCGCCTGATCAGACGCCGCGGCCGGTGCGCTCCTTGAGCTCGTCGATGCGCCTGGACGCCTCGGCATGCCCAACGGACCCGCGCCGGAGCCCGCCCACAGACCAGTCCCTGTAGGCTGCTGGGTATGCACCCCGACCTTGCCTTCGCCTTCGAACTGGCCGACCTGGCCGACGCCATCACCCTCGATCGGTACCTCGCCGACGACCTGGTCGTCGAGACCAAGCCCGACCGCAGTCCGGTCACCGAGGCCGACCGTGCGGTCGAGCAGGCCCTTCGCAAGCGGATCGGCGAGGAGCGCCCCGGCCACGGCGTGGTCGGCGAGGAGTTCGGCGCCGACCAGCCCGGGAGCACCCGCTGGATCCTCGACCCGATCGACGGCACCAAGAACTACCTGCGCGGCGTCCCGGTATGGGCCACCCTCATCGGCCTGGAGCGCGACGGCGCCGTGGTGGCCGGGGTGGTCTCGGCACCGGCCCTGCACCGGCGCTGGTGGGCGGCCAGGGGCGAAGGGTCGTTCGTCAACGGCCGCCGCATCCGGGTGTCCCGGGTCACCGACCTGTCCGACGCCGTCCTCAGCTACGCCAGCCTCGGGTCGTGGGAGCAGCACGGCCTGGGTGAGCAGTTCCTCACCCTGGCCCGCGCCTGTTGGCGGACCCGGGCGTTCGGGGACTTCTGGAGCCACATGCTGGTCGCCGAGGGAGCCGCCGACCTGGCCGTGGAGCCCGAGGTCAATCTCTGGGACCTGGCGGCCCCCCAGGTGATCGTCGAGGAGGCAGGAGGCCGCTTCACCGACCTCGGCGGGACGCCGACGCCCGCCGGAGGCAGCGTCGTCTCCACCAACGGCCTGCTCCACGACCGGGTGCTCGCGACCCTGCGACCGTGACCGGCGGCGGCCCCGCATCGGGGACGGCCCTGGCGGGCCGGGTGGCGCTGGTGACCGGGGTCAGCCGGCGGGTCGGCATCGGGGCGGCGGTGTCCAGGCGCCTGGCCGGGCTCGGGGCCGCCCTGTTCCTGACCTCGTGGACCGCACACGACCGCGAGCAGCCCTGGGGCGCCGACCCTGGTGGGGTGGACGCGATCCTGGCCGAGTTGCGCACCACCTTCGTCTCGCCGGAGCAGCGGGTCGAGCAGCTGGAGGCCGACTTCATGGACCCGGACGCGCCCGACCGGGTGATGGCGGGCGCTGTCGAGGCGTTCGGCCACGTGGACCTGCTGGTCTGCAACCACGCCCGCAGCAGCCAGGGCGGTCTCGGGCAGCTCACCGCGGCCGAGCTGGACGCCAGCTTCGCCGTCAACACCCGCGCGGTGCTGCTGCTGGTGCAGGCGTTCGCGGCCCAGCACGACGGGCGCCCTGGAGGCAGGGTGGTGCTGTTCACCTCCGGGCAGCACCTGGGGCCCATGCCGTCCGAGCTGGCCTACGCGACCTCCAAGGGCGCCCTGGTCGAGGTCACCGCCAGCCTGGCCGACGCGCTGGCCGACCGCGGCGTCACCGTGAACACGGTCAACCCTGGTCCTACCGACACCGACTACGTCGACCAGGAGACGCGCGAGCACGTGGCCGGGATGTTCCCGGCCGGCCGCTGGGGAGCGCCCGACGACGTCGCCCGGCTGGTCGCCTGGCTCTGCACCGACGACGCGCAATGGGTCACCGGCCAGGTCATCAACTCCGAGGGCGGGTTCCGCCGCTTCCGGTGACGCGAGCGCGCTACGCTGCCCCGGCACGCCAGCGGCGCGAGGAGGGTTGAGCAACGGTGCACGGTCCAGCCGGAGTCCTCACCGTGGTCCTGTACGAGACCGCGCTGGGCGGCCTGGCGCTGCTCTGGCTGGCGCCGCTGTGGGGGGTGGTGCGGCCGGGGTTCTTCAAGCTGGCCGGGGGAACCGCCCTGGCCTGCGCGCTGCTGGCCTGGCTGGCAGGCCGGAGCGAGCTGGCCGCCGCCGGGGCCACCGGCCGCACGGCCGCTCTCTGGCTCGGCGTGTTCGCCGCCGCGGTGTTCGCCTGGCAGATCCTGCTGTACGCCCGCGTTCCGGCGGCCCGCTGGGCCGGCGTCGCCGCGGTCCTTCCAGGACTGGTCGCCGGCTGGCCGCTGGCCGAGCTGAGCGGCCGCCCGGCCCTTGGGGCGCTGGCCCTGGCCACCGGAGCCCTGTTCCTCGGCGCGACCATGGACGGCCTGCTGCTGGGCCACTGGTATCTGGTGGACCGTCGGCTCTCCAACCGGCCCATCGCCGCCCTTGCCACCTGGCTGGTCGCCGGGGTGGCGGCCGCCCTGGTCTCGGCCGCCCTCGGCGGAGCCAGGGGCAGCGCCGTCGACCAGGCGCTCTCGCCGCTGCTGGCCTTCCCCAACCTCACCGTGTACCTGGCCGTCGGTCTGGTGCTGCTCTGCGGACTGATGGCCTCGTTCATCCGGGTGCTGGTCAAGGGCAACTCGATCCAGGCCGCCACCGGCATGTTCTACCTGGCCGTGATCATGGCCCTGGCCGCCGAGTTCGCCGCCAAGGTCTACTTCTTCCCCGCCTGAGCACGGTCTTGCCCCTCCTGAGCTAAGGGGTTCACCGGTTGTTGGCTCAGGGGGCGATCAGATCGGGGTCGATCCGGGCGACGGAGTTCCATGCCGTCGTCCAGACGGCGCCGGCGGTCGTTGCCACCAGGCGGGCGCGGCGGAGATCGGGGTCGGAGGCGGTGGCCACCACCTGGTCGGTGGCGGGATCGACGCGGAGCAGGCCGAGCGAGGAGATCACCCACACCGCGTCTCTGGCCACGGCCAGGGTGGTGGCGGCCCCGGCCGGGATGCGGGCCACCACCCGCCTGGTCTTCGGGTCGATCCGCACCACCTGCTCGTCGAACGGGTCGGCCAGCCATAGCGCGCCGGCCCCGACGGCGAGCGTCTGGCTGAAGCCGAGCGTGCCGCCGGCGTCGACACCACCGATGACGCGGTTGCGCCTGGCGCTCACCTGCAGCACCCGGCCGCCGGCCGTCGCCACCCAGGCGCCCGAGGGGTCCGCGGCCACGGCCACGGGGTTGGCGGGCAGCGCGATCTCGGCCACCACCCGCTCGCGGAGCGGGTCGACCCGGAACAGGGTGCCTCCGGCGTCGGAAGCGGCGGCGCCCGTCTCGCCGCAACAGGCGACCCAGACCGCGCCGCGGGTCGCGCTGACCGAGATGGGGCCGCGGAGCGGACCGCCGAGGGAGATCCTCGCCGTCACCTTGTTGGTCGCCGGGTCGATCGCGAACATGGCGCCCGGCACCGCCACCGGCACCCACACGGCCCCGCCCCCGAAGGCCACGTCGGCGGGACCGGAGCCGGTCGCGCCGACCGGGATCCTCGCCACCACGCTGTTGGTGGCCGGGTCGATGCGGGTGACGTGGTCGCTGCCGGCGACCCAGAGCGCCCCCGCGCCGGTGGCCATGCCGTAGGAGAAGCCGCCGATCCCGATCGTGGCCACCACCGGTGACGGCTGGACCGGCGTGACCGGCGGGGGAGCGGCGATCGTCGCCGGGGTCGTGGTCGCCGGTCCGGCCTTGGGCCGTTCGGCGACCACCCGTCCGGTCACCGCCAGCCCGGCCAGCAGGGCGAGCACCGCGGCCACCCACCGGCGCCTTGGCGCGGCGCCGCGCCGGCTGGCCGCTGGGCGCGGGCGGCCGTCCGGCGAGTCGTCGGCCTGCAGGTCGCCCTCTGGCGCGTGCCCGTCCCGGCTGGGAAGCTCGAGCGGTGCCTCGGCGCCGCCGGGAAGCAGACGCAGGCGCTGGCCGGCTCCTCCGGGGAGGACCCGGAGTGGCTGGAGAGGCCGCACCACCTCACCGGAGACCCGCTCCCTTGGCCGGTCGCCATCCTCGGGAGACTGCTGGCCGGGTTGGTCGGCGTCGTCGGGCTGGACGGTGCCGGGGGGCGTGGGGCGCGGACGGGCGCGACCGCCGGGAAGGCCCCGGAGCGGCCGCTCGCCGCCCTCTGGCGGGCCGCGTCGCCCGCCCATGTACGTCGTCGTCACGGCCCGGTCAGCTCTCCAGCTCCTCGGGGCGGCGCACCCGCGACACCGCCAGCCCGTCGCCGATGGTGAGGATCACCGATTCCAGGCGCTCGTTGGCGGCGATCCTGCGTGCGTAGGCCCGCAGCCCCTCGGTGTCCGGGTCGGTCACCTTGGGGTCGGCGACCCGGCCCGACCACAGCACGTTGTCGGCGATGATCACGCCCCCCGGACGGACCAGGCGCAGGGCGTGCTCCAGGTACTCGGGGTACTCGGACTTGACCGCGTCCAGGAAGGCGAGGTCGTAGCCGCCGTCGGTGAGCCTCGGGAGCACGTCGAGGGCCCGACCGAGGATGGAGCGGACCCGGCTCGGCACCCCGGCCTCCTCGTAGGTCTCCTTGGCCAGCCGCTGGTGCTCCGGGTCGACCTCGATGGTGGTGAGAATGCCCTTGGGGGCCAGGCCTCGGGTGATCCAGACGCCGGAGTACCCCCCGCCGGAGCCGATCTCGACCGCCGCCTGGGCGCCGACCCAGCTGGCCGCGAAGCGCAGGAACGCGCCCGAGTCGGCCGACACCGGCGGCATGCCGCCGGAGGCGGCACGGTCGCGGGCGTGGCGCAGGACGTCGTCCTCGACCGCGGTCAGCTCGGCGAGATACGTGGCGATGGCGTCGGCCTGGATGGCCACGGCGACTCCTTTGACGCGGGCGTTGCTGCGATCGGGACGCTTCCAGCCTAACCCCCTGAGGCTGTTGGCGGTATGGTCCCGACCGGTTGGAGGGGGCCTGTCGCGGAAGTGCCCGCGCCCGGATAGGCTGGGCAGATGCCCGGACGGGCGCCGCACGAGGGAGCACGCGTGGACCGAACGACCGACCCGACCCGCCGACCAGGGCGCCTCGAGCCGGACCGCCCAGATACCGGCGAGCCGTCCGGGTCGGACGCACCCCCGTCCACTCCCGCTCCTCCAGACGAGAACGGCGCCCCTCCACCCGGCGCCGGCATCCTCGCCGCCCGCCGCCCCGGCGGGAGCGCCGGCCAGCCCCTCGACGAACGGGCCGGAGTAGCCGTCCCTCCACCCCCGGCGGAGGATGGGCCGCGGGCGGAGGAGCCTGCGGTCGACGACCTGGCGAGTCCGGAGCAGTCCTCGGTCGAGGATGCGCCGGACTCGGCGGAGGCCTCGGTTGAGGACCGGCGGGGTCCCGAGCCGCCGTCGGTCGAGGA
>DATHIG010000888.1:0-2428 GCA_035490035.1 Actinomycetes bacterium | reverse complement strand
GGTCCGCCGCTACTGCCAGGTCGAGCCGCTGATGGTCGAGCCGGGGATCCGCACCGGCCTGCCCATCCTGACCGACAACCCTCGCGAGGTCGGGGCCGACCGGGTGGTCAACGCGATCGCGGCCTTCGCCGCCTACGGCGGGCCGGTGGTGGTGGTCGACTTCGGCACCGCCACCACCTTCGACGCCGTCTCCGAGCGGGGCGAGCACCTGGGGGCTGCCATCGCCCCCGGCATCCAGATCTCGATGAACGCCCTGGTCGAGCGGACCGCCCAGCTGCGCCGGGTCGAGCTGGTGGAGCCCCGGTCGGTGATCGGCAAGAACACCGTCGAGAGCATGCAGGCCGGGGCCATCTGGGGCTTCGCCGGCCAGGTCGACGGCATCGTGCGCCGCATGGTCGCCGAGCTCGGCGGCCGGGCCACCGTCGTGGCCACCGGCGGCCTGGCCGGGGCCGTGCTCGAGGCCTGCGAGACGGTCGAGCGTCATGAGCCCTGGCTCACCCTGCACGGTCTGCGGATCATCTGGGATCGCAACACCGGGGGGTCCGGGGGGCTCAATGAGCGAAGCGGCAGCCCCCCGGAGGGTCGCGAGCGCGAGCGCGAGCGTGGCTGAGCTGCTCCCCCGGTCCGACCGGGTCGAGGGGCGGGCCCTGTCGCCGCGGGCCTTCCGGCCGTTCGGGATCGAGGCCGTGGTGCTCGGCCCGCCGACCGCGCAGGACGGGCTGGTCCGGCGCGAGGGCGTGGCCGTCTGGCGCCGCATGGACCAGCACGGCCCCGTGTTCGACCGGCTGGCCGCGACCGCGGCGGTGGACTCGGACGGGCTGCTGCCGGTGCGGGTGGTGGTGGCCGCCACTCCGGCAAGGGACCGGGCCATGCGGGTCCCGGCCATCGGTGAGCGAGCGGCCAGGGTCCTTGCCGCGGCGCAGCAGCGGCCGCCAGCCGGCTGGCTGCTGCTGGTCGACGAGGGGCCCGGCGAGACCTGGCTGTACCTGGCCGAGGAAGACCACCCGGCCGCCGTCCTCGAGGGGTTCCTCGGCCGCCGCGGCCGCACCGATTTCGCCCGGGCCAGACGGCGCTCCGGCGTCGGCAGCCTGGGCAGCCTCGGCCTGCTGCTGGGCCTGTTCCTGGTGATCTACGGCGACGCCGCCGGCCTCGGCCCCGCGGGCCAGGTCCTCGGCGCTGGCGTCCTGCTGGCCTCCCTGGCCGCCCTCATCACCGCAAGGCCCCGCTGACGAATCGGGGCGATCACCGACTCACCGCGAGGCCCCGCTGACGAATCGGGCACCCAGCCCGACCCGCACGGGCGGCCGCACTCTTGGGGGGTTCGGGGGGGACTCCTCCCGAATGAACCGAGGACTACGGCAGCAATCTCAGCGGCAAGGCATCGACGTTGCGCGTGCGCCGAGCGTCCAACCCCGGCCCCTGGGGGATGGGGGGGCGGGGGCCGGGGTTGGACTCGGAGGTCGCTCCACACGCCTCGGCGGGGGCCTCGGCGGCCGGTCCGGGTAGCGACCGGGATGACCGGACGCCGAGGCGGAGGACAGGTGTCCTCGGCGCGGCGGCGGGCCAACGCTGGGCCTGCCTGCCTGCATGCGTGGTCATCGTCATCGGCGCGGCTCCGGCGGGGGTAGGTGTCCCGGTCGCGGGGTCCGCCTGAAGCCGGTACGAACGATGACGCTGGGAGCTAACCGCGCGGTAACGACATCACGGGCGAATGTCTGCCCCTTCGCCCCGTCGTGCGTTCTTGCTAAGGTTCGGACTGGCACCCCAATATCCGGTGGGTAACCTCCCCAGGAGGTGGTCAGCATGACCGACAGCACGGGTCGCGACCCGGAGGACCGTCCTCCGGCGGCCGCTGCCGCGGGGCACGTCGTCAGCATCGAGGACACCGAGGAGACACGCCTCAACCGGGTCATCACCCGGCCGATGCTGACCTTCTTCATCCTCGGCGACATCCTCGGCGCCGGGATCTACGCCCTCACCGGGCAGGTCGCCGGCGACGTCGGCGGCGCCATCTGGGCCTCGTTCCTGGTCTCGTTCCTGCTCGCCCTGGTCACCGCCTTCGCCTACCTGGAGCTGGTGACCAAGTACCCCCGGGCCGCCGGCGCGGCCCTGTACGTCCACCGGGCGTTCCACATCTCCCTCCTCAGCTTCATGGTCACCATCGCGGTGATGGCCTCGGGGGTCACCTCGGCCTCGTTCGCGGCCACCAGGGTCGGCGGGCGCTACTGGACGGGGCTGTTCGGGACCGAGAACCCCCCGACCGTGCTGATCGCCATCCTGGTCATCCTGCTGGTCGCGGCCGTGAACTACCGCGGGGTCGGCGAGTCGATCCGGATCAACATCGGCATCACCCTGATCGAGCTGGCCGGCCTGCTGTTCATCATCGTGATCGGCGCCAAGGTCCTGTTCAGCGGCGACGGCGACCCCG
>DATHIG010000887.1:0-3686 GCA_035490035.1 Actinomycetes bacterium | reverse complement strand
CCAGTCGCCGGCGAACCCGAGGTCGTCGGTGCGCCCGAAGCGGACGTGGACCTCCGACGGGCCGCCGCCGGCCGAGTTGCGCAGCCAGAAGGTCCCGGCCCGGTGCACCCCGGGGGTGAAGTCGCCGTCGCCGTCCCAGTCGCCGGCCAGGTAGCGGTCGCCGGAGCGCCCGAACGACAGGGTGACGTCGGCGGGGCCGCCGGATTTGGCGTTGCGCAGCGCCCAGGTCCCGGCCCTGACCACCCCTGGGGTCCAGGTCCCGTCGCCGTTCCAGTCGCCGACGACCACCCGGTCGCCATAGCGGCCGTACCAGAAGTCGATCACGCTGAAGTCGGAGTTGCGCAGCAGGAAGTGGTTGCTGTCCAGGGCCTGGTTGGGCCGGACGACGCCGACGGTCTGGGTGCCGTCGCCGTCCCAGTCCCCCACCACCGGGAGGTCGCCGGTGCGGCCCCAGCGGTAGCTGGTGAACACGGGAGACGAGGTCGACAGCTGGTCGGCGTTGGCGTTGCTGACCGTCCAGGCGCCGCCGCTGAACCCGCCGGTGCTGGTGCCGCTGGGCGGGAGGGTGCGGTCCACGAACACCCGGCTGGTGACCGGCCTGGCCGACGCCCCACCGGCGGTGGCGGTGACGGTCATGGTCGCCCAGCCGGGCGGGGCCAGGCCGCCGGCGGCGGTGCGGCCGTTCCAGCGGACCTTGGCCTCGGCCCCCTCGCCGGTCCAGCTGCGGACGGTGGCGCCGTTGGAGCCGGTGACCGAGACCCGCCAGCGGACGGTGGAGCTGAAGCGGGCGTGGACGCCGGCGTAGCCGCCGGTCTCCGGCTGGACCCGCGAGGTGGTGGCCGTGCCCCCGTAGATCTTGGGCAGCCCGATCCTGGAGACGGCCGAGCGGATCGAGGGCAGCAGGGCGATGGTCGGGCTGCCGGGGCAGTCGGTGTAGGAGGTCGACCGGTGGCCGAGGATGGTGTTGGCCACCACCCGGGTCCCGGCCGGGAAGCGGGTGTTGGCCCCGCCGGCGCTGGTCAGCACCGTGTGCCCGCGCGGGTCGACGTGGGTCAGGTCCAGCTTCCAGGCCAGCAGCCGCTCGATGGCGGCGAGCATGTGGGAGGTCGGCCGGGCGGACGAGAAGGTCCCGAGCATGGCCACCCCGGTGGTGTCGGTGTTGAAGCCACCGGCGTGGGCGCCGAGCACCGGCCTGGTCACCCCGCCGTAGCGGCCCTCGAACACGCGGCCGTAGCGGTCGACCAGGAAGTTGTAGCCGACGTCGTTCCAGCCGCGGCTGCGCACGTGGTACAGGTAGTCGGACCTGACCAGGGCGGCGCTCTCCGACGGCGGGTAGCTGTTGCTCTGCACGGTGTGGTGGATGAAGGCGGCCTTGACGGTGTCGCTGTAGCTGGGGTCGGCCCGGCGGATGGACTCGTCGGCGCCCCAGCCGGCCCGGCTGACGATCCGCGGCTGGGCGGTGGCGGCCGTGGCCACCCCCGCCCGGGCCGGCTCGGTGCCGGGCGTCGGGGTCATGTCTGGAGTGATCAGGTGGGCCTGCAGCCCGCTGCCCGGGCCGGTGACGGCTCCGGTGGTGGCCCGGTTGCCCTTGGCGCCGGCCTTGGGGGCGGTCTGGGTGGTGGCCGGCGGGTCGACGCGGAGCTGCACCTCGGCGGTGCCGGCGTCCAGCCACTGGCCGTCGCTGTAGACCCGCCCCGGGCGGTACTCGCGGCTGGTGGCGTCGGGCCCGTCGGCGGCCGGCTCGACCTCACGCCAGGCCGACCAGCCGGCACCGGCCCGGGTGCGCAGCCAGACCGTTCCCGCGGCGCCGGGCTCGGCGCCGCCCGAGGCCGGGCCCGGCCAGGAGACCCCGACGAACCTGGCCTTGTCCACCTTGACCGGCGCCGACAGCAACGCGGCCGGAGCCGGGGTTGGGGCCGGGGTTGGGGCCGGAGCCGCCTTGGCCTGCGGGGCGGCGGTCTGACCCGCGGTCGCCGGCACGGGGGCCGGGGCGAGCACGACCGGGATGTCTTTGACGGTGCCCTGATGAACTCGGTGGCCACCCAGCGACGGCTGGGCGGCGTTGAACAGGGTCAGGGCGAGCGCGGAGGCGACGCCGGCGGCCGCACCTCGGCGGGCCAGCGAACGCAGGGACCGGACCAGCACGAGCGTCCTCCAGTAAGGCGGCGGTGTTCCGGATGGACGTCGGCTGGCGAGGCGCCGACCTGAAGTGCTCTACGGAGTAATGCGGAACCTGGTCGACTTGAGCGCGAAGACCTTGCGGAACTGGGACCCGGTCACGGTGACGCTGCGGCGCCGGCCGTCCTTGACGCCCACAACGGTGATCCGGGAGACCCGGCCACCCCACGACGGCATCCGGGTCTCGCGGACCGAGATCGCGGTGCCGACCCCGAGGCGGGCGCCCAGGGTGGCCGCCGACACCTGCGTGGTCCAGCGGAAGTTCCGGTTGGGGTGGGCGCCGCCGCCCCGGTCGTAGGGGTCGTCGGACCGGCTGGGGAACCAGGGCAGGGGCGCGCTCCCCCACTGGGCGTTGCCGGAGGTGAAGCCGCCCGAGGACGAGGAATAGAAGGCCTGCACGACCCGGCTGCCGTAGCGCACCACCAGCGAGTCGGTGCCGCGCACCGCCGCCACCCAGCGGGCGCCCCAGTAGCCCTGCTCCTCGGCGTAGCCGGCGTAGCGCTGGTCGCGGACGCCCGCGTACAGCGCGCAGTCGCAGCCGTCCCAGCTCCCGCGGCCGGACCGCTGGCCGCGGGTCTGGACGGCGACCAGGGCGTAGCTGCGGGCGGCGATCGCCTGGGCCCGCAGCGCCTCGTTGGCGAACGACCCGGGCACCTCGGCCAGCCCGCGCAGGTAGCGGTTGAACGGGAGCACCGCCACCGCCCGCGGGCGGGTGACCCCGTGGTCGTCACGGACCAGGTGGATGTCCAGGCGGCCCCAGCGCAGCTGGTGGCCGGTCTGGGGCAGCAGCAGCCGGGCCGGGGGCAGGGCGGTCTGGTAGCGGACCACCACCCCGGTGCCGGCCCTGGTCGGCCCGAACACCCGCCGGCTGGACAGGTCGAACACCGAGGTGCCGCCCCGCTCCGGCTTGATCGACCAGGTGACATGGCCGCTGAGCGACCGCCGGACCACCCGCCCGCCGGGGGTCACGCCCGACACCGAGAACCGGCCGCTGCCGCCGCGGCCGGGGACCTCGACCCCCCTGACCAGGACCCGGCGCAGCCGGCCGCCAGCGCTGGGGTCGTGGTTGGCCTGGAGCAGCCCGACCCGGATGGTGGCCGGCAGGGTGGCCGGCCGCGGCTGGGCGCCGCCGTAGTAGAAGGAGATGATCCGCCCGGCGCTGGCCCCCCGCAGGGCCATGCCGTGGGCGCCGTACTGGCTCATGCCGATGCCGTGCCCGTAGCCGGCCCCGTGGATGGTGAACGTGCTCGGGGCGGCCATCGCCGCCGGATCAGCCGGGCCGGTGGCCAGACCGAGCCCGACGGCGAGCGCACCCGTCGCCGCGACGGTGCGAATCCGACGGCTCCATGACATCCCGACCTCCCGGCGCGACGGCGTCCCTAGGAAGGGGTCGGCCGAGGCCGGGAGACGCTTGAGCGGCGCCAGCCCTGAGCTAGCCCGCGGCGGCGGCCAGGAACCCGGCCAGGGCGTCCTGCCAGGGCCGCAGGGGCGGCACCCCGACCAGGCGG
>DATHIG010000886.1:0-2235 GCA_035490035.1 Actinomycetes bacterium | reverse complement strand
GGTCCGCCGGGAGCAGGCAAGGGAACCCAGGCGGTCCGGATCGCCAAGGAGTTCGCCTGCTCCGACGTGGCTACCGGGGACATCTTCCGGGCCAACGTGGCCGAAGGGACCGAGCTCGGCCGGGCCGCCCAGGAGTACATGGACCGCGGGGACCTGGTGCCCGACGACGTGGTCATCGCGATGGTGATGGAGCGGCTGGCCGGCCGGGCCGCGGCCCTGCACCGGTCCGACGACGCCGAGCAGACGATCCGGCACCGGCTGGAGGTGTTCGCGATCAAGACCCGGCCGCTGATCGACTACTACGCCCGCCGCGGCCTGCTGGTGAACGTGGACGCCATCGGGCCGATCGAGGTCGTCACCAAACGCATCCTCGACGACCTGGAGGGGGGCCGTCGGCCGGCGTGATCATCCGCAAGTCCTCCGAGGAGATCGACCGCATGCGCCGGGCCGGCCGGCTGGTCGGGCACACCCTCTCGACGCTGGTCGAGGCGGCCCGGCCCGGGGTCTCCCTGCTCGACCTGGACGCCCTGGCAGAGCGGGTCATCCGCGAAGGCGGTGGGATCCCGTCGTTCCTCGGCTACCACGGGTTCCCGGCCACCCTGTGCCTGTCGCCCAACTCCTGGGTGGTCCACGGCATCCCCGACGGCCAGCTGCTTGAGGAGGGGGACATCCTCTCGATCGACTGCGGCGCGATCGTCGAGGGCTACCACGGCGACGCCGCCGTGACCGTCCCCATCGGGCGGGTCGACGAGGCGGCCAGGCGGCTGATCGAGACCACCGAGCGGGCCATGTGGGCCGGCATCGCCCAGGCCCGCCCCGGCAACCGGCTTTCCGACATCGGCCACGCGGTCGAGCAGGTCGCCAGCGCCCCCGGCTATGGCGTGGTCCGCGAGTACGTCGGCCACGGCATCGGCACCCGCATGCACGAGGAGCCCCAGGTCCCCAACTACGGCCGGCCCGGCCGCGGCCTGCGCCTCGACGTCGGCCTCGCCCTGGCCATCGAGCCCATGGTCAACGAGGGCGGCCCCGAGACCGAGGTCCTCGAGGACGGCTGGACGGTGGTGACCCGCGACGGCTCCCGCTCCGCCCATTTCGAGCACACCGTCGCCATCACCCCGCACGGCCCCGAGGTCCTCACCCTCCTGGACGGCATCCGCCAGGAAGACTGGCTCCCCACCGCCGCCCAGCGCCGCTAGCCGGTCCCAACCCAGGGATCGGCGAGCGCCCGGACGCGTCCCTGGTACTGGTAGCCGCCTCGAGCGCCGGTGGCCCGGTCCCAGCCCGGGCGGTCAACGCCGGTAGGCCGGTTCCAAGCCCGGTCGAGAAGAACGCTTACCGTGCCACGACTCCTCGAGCCCCTGCCGTTGTTGCTGGATAGACAACCTTCTTGGTATCTTGTGCATCGCGCCCGGCAACTGCCAGGCCTTTGCGCCGTGGGCACGGCCTTGGCGCTCCCCATGTTCCAACGAGCAACCAGGCACGGTGCTTGCCGTGCGCGAAGTCTGTCGAGGTGAAGGGAAGAGCTTGCCGAAGAAGGACGGCGCCATCGAGGTCGAGGGGACCGTCGTCGAGCCCCTCCCGAATGCGATGTTCCGGGTGGAGCTGGCCAACGGCCACCGCGTCCTGGCGCACATCTCCGGGAAGATGCGCATGCACTACATCCGCATCCTCCCTGGCGACCGGGTGGTCGTCGAGCTGTCCCCCTACGACCTCAACCGAGGCCGGATCACCTACCGGTACAAGTAGGAAGTGACATGAAGGTCAAGCCGTCGGTCAAGAAGATCTGCGAGAAGTGCAAGACCATCCGCCGCCACGGCGTGGTGATGGTCATCTGCAGCAACCCCCGCCACAAGCAGCGGCAGGGCTGATCGCAGGGCCGGGAGGTACGGGAGCACACATGGCACGCATCGCCGGCGTCGACCTCCCCCGCGAGAAGCGGGTGGAGATCGGCCTCACCTACATCTTCGGCCTCGGCCGCACCCGCGCCATCGAGGCCGTCAAGGGCACACGGGTGAACCCCAACACCCGTGTCCGCGACCTGTCCGAAGAGGAGGTCGTCCGCCTGCGGGAGTGGATCGACTCCCACTACAAGGTCGAGGGCGACCTGCGCCGCGAGGTCCAGCAGGACATCAAGCGCAAGATCGAGATCGGCTGCTACCAGGGCATCCGGCACCGCCGGGGCCTGCCCGTCCGCGGCCAGCGCACCCACACCAACGCGCGCACCCGCAAGGGCCC
>DATHIG010000885.1:0-7337 GCA_035490035.1 Actinomycetes bacterium | reverse complement strand
GGTGGTCGACCGGCGCTTCAACCGGCGTCGCTACGACGCCGCCCAGACGATCGCGGGGTTCAGGGTCCGGCTGCGCGACGAGATCGACCTGGACACCATGACTGCCGAGCTGCTGGCGGTGGTCGACCAGACGATGCAGCCAACCCAGGCGTCGCTGTGGCTGCGGCCGCAACCGCCGTGAGCGGAGACGCCACGGCGAGTGGTCAGCCGACGGGGGCGATCTGCGGTGCCGGTTCCGGCTCGCGCAGGTACTTCTCGAACGGGTGCTGGCCGTCCAGGCTGTTGACCCCGACCACCTGCATGCACCTGTAGACGCTGCCCCGGTGCCCTGCGTCTCAGTCGTCGGCAGGTGAGAACCGCAGGAAGCGGAGGCCCGGCAGCGCCCGCATGGCGGGGCGTAGCGGCACCGGGACCAGCGAGGCGGCGTCGCCGGCGCGGAGCAGGCGCGGGTGTGCCAGCTCGACCTGCCGCCCGCCTCGCCGGAGGGTGCAGCGGCCGGCGGCCAGGACGTTCCTCACCCAGTCACGGTCGGCGCCGTAGGGCAGCGAGATGAGGTAGCCGTCGTCGAGCGGGAACGCGACCACCGGGTTCTGGTACCGGCGGCCGGTCTTCCGACCGCGATGGACCACGACGGCCACCGGGGAGAGCCGCCGACCGGCGAATGTCCCGATGATGCGGTTGGGGATTCGTCGGTTGAACCGGGCCAGTCGGTCGGTAAGCGTCATGGGGTCATGGTAGGCGAGATCGCCGGACGGGCCGGGCCGGGCCCTGGAGTCGGGCCGTGGGCCTACAGTCGGGCCGGGGTCCTAGGCCGGTTAAAGGTCTCGGCCAGCTCGACGGAAGCTAGGCGGCGCCGGCGGTCACCTCGGCGGTCTTGAGGGCGCCGTCGGTGACGTTCCACTTGGTGAGGACGCGGTCGTAGCTGCCGTCGTCGATGATGGCGCGCAGGGCCTCCTGGAGGACTGCCCGGAGCTCGGTGTCGTCCTTGCGGAGGGCGATGCCGTAGGGGCCCGGGTCGATCTGCTCGCCGACGACCTGGAAGTCACGGCCCTGGCCGCTGACCTTGGCGTTGTAGGCGGCGACCGGGAAGTCGGCGAGGGCGGCGTCGGCGCGGCCGAACTTCACCTCCAGGACGACCTGGGTGCCGCTGTCCAGGGGGCGGGCCTTGATGGGCTGGGCACCGCAGCGAGGCTGCTGGGCGTCGACCAGCTCCTCGTGGATGGTGCCGGCCTGCAGGGTGACGGTGGCGCCGCACAGGTCGTCCATGCTCGAGATGCCCTTGGGGTTGGCCTTGGCGACCAGGATCGAGGTGCCGGCCATGAAGTATTCGAGGAAGGAGACCTGCTTGGCCCGCTCGGGGGTGGCCGTCATCGAGGAGATGATCACGTCGAACTTCCTGGCCCGCAGCGACGGGATCAGCTCGTCGAAGGCGGTGTTGGCGAAGGTGAAGCGCACCCCGAGCTTGCGGCCGAGCTCGGTTGCCAGGTCCGGGTCGATGCCGCGGACCTGCGGCTCGGGCTCGCCGACGGGTCGATCGAGCACGTCGGGGGCGAAGGCGTCGTAGAACTCCACCGGGGCGTAGGAGATGTCGGAGCCGACCCGGACCTCCCGCGCCGTTTGGATGCGCTGGGGCAGGCGGCGGCCCAGCCCCGTCAGGCCTTCGGCGACGGCCGGCTCACCGGCGGAGCGGATGTCCTGGTCGGCGCCGCCTGAGCAGCCGGTGGCCAGGACGAGCGCGAACAGCAGCGCCAGCGCGCACCAGGAGCCGCGCCGCCGTCTCCTACCGTCTATCCGCCCTTGCACCTTCCACCGCGTTATGACAGCTTCGCTCGTCGAAGACACGAAGCCTACTACGGTCCCCAACTGCTCCGTGTCGATCGACCCGTCGTCCCCATGAAAGCTGGGTCGATGCTCGGCAACCTGACCCTACGTCCCAAAATCGCGCTGATCCTCCTGCTGCCCGTGGCGGCGCTGCTGCTGCTGGCCGGGCTCCGGATCAGTTCGAGCATCTCGACCAGCCGCCAGGCCGCCCAGGTCCGGGGGCAGACCGAGTTCGCCCTGCGCGGCACCGCGCTCGCCCACCAGCTGCAGCGGGAACGCGGCCTGACGCTGCGCAGCCTGCTCGGCGAGGGGCAGGGGCGGGGGATGGCAGAGCAGCAGACCGCCACCGGCCTCGCCCTGGTCGCCTACCGCGACAGCGCCAGGGAGCTGGACGTTGACGCCCTGCTGCCGGCCACCGCCGGCACGCTGGTCTCGGCCTCCAACCGCCTGAACGGGCTGAGCGACCTGCGCCGGGACGTGTCCCGGCGCACGGTGGCGTCGGCGGCGGCCCTCGACGCCTACAACACCATGGTTGCTGACCTGCTCAACACCAACCGGGGTCTGGCCTCCGGGATCGCCGACCCGCAGCTGGCCCAGCGGGTCGGGGCGTTCGTGGCCGTCTCGCGGATCAAGGAGCTGGCCGCGCTGGAACGGGAGCTGGTCAGCGAGGTGCTGGCCCGGGGCCGGTTCGCCCCCGGGCAGTACCGGCGGTTCACCTCGACCCTGGCCACCCGCGCGGTGCTGCTCTCGGAGTTCCGGGCGGCCGCCGACGGCGCCCAGCAGGCCCTGTTCGTCGACACCCTGGTCGGCCCCGAGGTCCAGCGGGCCAGGGAGCTGCAGGCGACCGCGGTGGCCAGCGAGGGCGCGGCCCGGCTCGACCTCGACCCGGCCGAGTGGTGGACGGTCAACACGGCCGAGATCGACCTGCTGCGCCGGGTCGAGGAGGGCCTCGGCGCGGCCGCGGTCGACGCCAGCCGTGCCGACGAGACGGCCGCCCGGTCGAGAGCCGTCATCGACGCCGCCGGCATCCTGCTGGTCCTCGCCCTCGCCCTCGGCCTGTCGCTGGTGGTCGTCCGCTCCCTGCTGCGGCCGCTGGGCCTGCTCAGGACCTCCGCCGAGGAGGTCGCCAACACCCAGCTGCCCGGCGTGGTCGAGCGGCTCCAGCGGGCCGAGCCGGTCGACCTCACTGCCGAGACCCAGCCGATCGGCATCCCCGACCACGACGAGATCGGCCAGGTGGCCAGGGCCTTCGACGCCGTCCACAGCACCGCCGTCCGGGTCGCGGCCGAGCAGGCGGCGCTGCGCCGCAGCGTTGCCGACATGTTCCTCAGCCTCGGCCGGCGCCTCCAGGGGCTGGTCCACCGGCAGCTGGAGCTGCTGGACGAGCTGGAGCGCACCGAGGCCGACCCTCAGCAGCTGCGCAGCCTGTTCCGCCTCGACCACCTGGCCACCCGCATGCGCCGCAACGCCGAGAACCTGCTGGTCCTCTCGGGGTCCGAGCCCGTCAGGCGCTGGAGCGACCCGGTCCCCCTGGTCCGCGTGATCCGCGCGGCCAGCGCCGAGATCGAGGACTACAACCGGGTGGGCGTCATGCCGATGGCCGACGTCCGGGTCGTCGGCCACGCCGTCAGCGACGTCATCCACCTGCTGGCCGAGCTGATCGAGAACGCTGCCGCGTTCTCACCGCCGGGGACTCGGGTGCAGGTGTCGGGCGAGCCGACCGCCCACGGCTACCTGCTCGAGGTCGAGGACCAGGGCATCGGCATGTCCGACGAGGAGCTGGACGAGGCCAACCAGCAGCTGGCCAGGCCGACCTCGATCGACCTGGCCAGCGCCCACCGCCTCGGCTTCTACGTGGTCGGCCGCCTGGCCGCCCGCCACGGCGTCAAGGTGCGGCTGCGACGCTCCTGGTTCGGCGGCGTGGCCGCGCTGGTGCTGCTTCCATCCGGCCTGCTCGGCGGGTCCGAGGGCGAGGTCGAACCGGCCGGGACAGCGGTGGTCGAGCCGCCCAGGACCGAGCCGGTGCCGCGGGCGTTCGCGGTCAAATCCCCGGCAGCGGGGCGCGATGATGGCGTGGCCGGATAACCAGCGGGCACGCCGAGGGGGGACCGATCGATGACCGGCCGGTTCGAGGCCGACCCGGGCCCGTTCCTGCGGCCGTACGCCTTGACCGAGGGCCGTACCGAGCCGACCGGGCCTGACCTGGCCATCGAGGACCTGGTCGGGCAGGTCCCGTCGCCCCGCGGCCTGCCGCCGTGGCTGAGCCTCGAGCACCGGTCGATCGCCCTGGCCTGCCGGGAGATGCTGTCGGTGGCCGAGCTGGCGGCCCGGGTCGACCTCCCCCTCGGCGTCACCCGGGTGCTGGTCGGCGACCTGGCCGAGCAGGGGATGGTGACCGTCCACCGGGCGCCGAGCCACTCCGGCGGCCCCAACGTCGCCCTGCTCGAGCAGGTCCTCCACGGCCTCGAGCGGCTCTAGATCCGGCGCCGCACGGCGCGTCGAGCCATCCGTGCCGCCCTGGGCTTCCCCGCCGCCAAGGCGTCCACGCACGTTCCTCGAACCCCGATACCTGGGTAGTGCTCTCAGGCCGGGTCGGCCAGGCCGGCCTGCTCCATGGCGGCCAGCATCCGCTCCACCGGTCCCTCGATCGCGTTGGCCTCGGCCAGGGCGGCCAGCCGGTCGCGGTCGGGAGGGTGCGGGTCGCTGAGCTGGTAGTCGACGTCGGTGGCCACCGCGGCGACCTTGCGCATCGCCTCGATGTAGGCGGCGCTCTCGGCCAGGGTGGCGGCCAGGCGGGGGGTGAGCCGGCCGGCCTCGGCCGCGGCCAGCAGCGCGTCCAGATCGGGATGGTCGGCGACCAGGCGGGCGGCCGTCTTCTCCCCCACCCCCGCCACCCCGGGCAGGCCGTCGGACGGGTCGCCGCGGAGGATGGCCAGGTCGACGTAGCGGTCGGGCGGGACGCCGGTCTTGGCGGCGACTCCGAGCCCGTCCATGGTGGCCAGCGACGAGGTCCCCTTGAGCGGGTACAGCACCCACACCACCGGGTCGCGCACCACCTGGAACAGGTCCCGGTCGCCGGTCAGGACGGCCAGCCGTTCGTCGGGCCCGGCCGCGGCCGCGATCGTGCCGATCACGTCGTCGGCCTCGTAGCCGGCCGCCTCGGCCACCGGCAGGCCGGCCGCGTCCAGCACCTCCAGCAGCAGGGGGACCTGACCGGGCAGCTCCGGCGGGTCGTCGGCCCGCTTGGCCTTGTAGCCGGCGTACAGGTCGACCCGCCATTGCGGGCGCCAGTCGGCGTCGAAGACGTTCACCATCCCGTGCGGGCGCCGCTCGACCAGCACCGGCGACACCATGTCCAGGTAGCCACGGACGGCGTTCACCGAGTTCCCATCCGGTCCCGTGATGGTCCTGGGCAGGGCGAAGAACGCCCGGTAGAACAGGCTCGGCGAGTCCACCACGAGGCGGGTCAGTTGGTCGGCCATCGGAGCAGCATGCCACGGGCCGGCCGACAAGGGTGTGATTTCCACTCACGAAGGGTGTTGTGGTAGACCTAGCCGTCCGCGGTCCCCCAGCCGCGGCGAACCTGTTCCCGAACCCCCTCAGGGAGCGGCGCTCGAGAGATGGCATTCCCCCGGCCTTCGTTGATGCTGCGCTGGCTTGCCGCGGCCGCGGCCGGCCTCGCCGTTGCCTCGCTGCTGCTTCCCCTGCACGCCACCGCACAGCAGGCGACCGACGTCCCGGCCCAGCTCAAGCAGGTCAGAGCGGTGCTGGCCGACGCCAAGGCCGACGCCAAGAAGCTGACCGCCGCCCTCGACCGGGCCAACCAGGCCCTCGACCAGGCCGAGAACGAGCTGGCCGACGCCGACCAGCTCCGCCTTGACGCCCACGCCCGCGGGGTGCGGGCCAGCGCCGCGCTGGCCGACGCCACCGAGCGGGTCGACCGGCTGCGCCGGATCCTCGGCGACCGGGCCCGAGGCATCTACATCGCCGGCGACCCGGCCGGCCTGGCCGCCCTCGTCCAGAGCGGCAAGGCCGACCAGCTCCTCGGCCAGGTCGCGATCCTCGACCACCTGGCCAAGGAGAGCAGCAACTCGCTGGCCGACCTGGTCGTCGCCCAGCAGGACTACGCGCTGGCCAGGACGGCGTTTCGCGAGGCCGAGCTCGACGGCCGCCGGGCCGCGGCGGTGATCAGCCGCAAGATCGACCAGGCGGTGGAGCTGCGGGACCTCCGGGTCCAGGCCAAGGATGCCCTCGACGACAAGATCCGCCGCCTGGAGGGCGAGGCCGGGGTGTTGCGGGTGACCCTGCAACAGCGCCTGCAGCGTCAGGCCGGCCAGGTCCGGGCCGGCGGCAAGTGCGACCTGTCGGGCACCTCGGACGCCGAGTACTTCATCATCATGAAGGAGTCCGGCGGCGACCCGACCGCCGACAACCCCCGCTCGACCGCCTTCGGCCTCGGCCAGCTGCTGCTCGACGGGCGGCGCCACTATCTGGGCGCCAACTACGACACCATCGACTGCGGCCTGCAGCTCCAGGCCTTCCGTGGCTACGTCCGCGACCGCTACGGCACCGCCGAGAACGCCAGGGCCTTCTGGCTGTCCCACGGCTGGTACTGACCTCGGACCGCGGGCACGGGGGTCCGCGCCTTCACCTCAGGCTGGCTGCCGGCCCCGGCGGGAAGCGTGACCCGGAGGTCGACGGCCGGCACCCGGGCGCGGACCGGCCCGCCCGTCGCCAGCCCCGGCAGCCCTGGCGCCGGCCGGGATGCCGGCCCGCCGGCGACGGGCCTGCCGGTGCCGGCGAGGTCGTCGGCCGGCCGCGACGCCGCGCCCACCCGCCGGCCGCCCGAGCGCGCAGGCTGCACCGGCCGTGGATGCTGGCGGCGCGGATGCCGGCGAGGAGCCCCCTCCAGCCGTTCGCCGCCGGCGGCGGGCGGCTCCGCCGGCGTGCCGATCACGGGCGGCAGCTGGGCGATGCCGATCGGAGGCGGCAGGAACTGGAACGCGCCGGGCGGGCCGGGGCCACGGCCCGGCTCGACGGGCGCATCGACCAGGGTCATGACCAGCGCGAGCGCGGTCAGGACCAGCAGGAGCCCCCCGTTGCGGATCCCGGTGGGCCGGTGCAGCCGCTGCTTCACGCTCATGCCAGTAGGGATCGACGGCGACGCCCGATCGCTTGACCCGGGCCCTTGGGCAGTTGGCCGTCCCTGCCGAGATCAGTCGTAAGGAGAGAGAGCACCCGACCGGGAGCAACCGTGCCGCGCCCGCCCGTCCGCGCCGCCGTCGCCGCGTTCGTCGTGCTGGCCGTCCTTGCCCAGCCGGTCCCGGCCGCCGCCGAGACGGCCGAGCAGTGCCACGCCACACTCAACACCTACCGGGCCAGGGCGGGGCTGGGCAAGGCGTCGGGGACCAGCCTGCCGGCGCTGGCCGCCGCGGCCGCCAACCATGCCGCCTACCGGGTCAACGTCGACCCGGGCGACTCCATCGTGCTCTCCACCCTCGGCCTGCCCGACCTGG
>DATHIG010000884.1:0-2321 GCA_035490035.1 Actinomycetes bacterium | reverse complement strand
GTGGTCTCCAACAGCCTGTACGCGGCGGAGTGGCAGAACTCGGAGATCATCAGTGGCGACGTGGCCGAGAGGCTGACCGACATCAAGGCCCAGGACGGTGGCGACATCGCCATGTCCGGCAGCCCCACCACCGTCCGCTGGCTGCTGCGCGAGGGCCTGCTTGACGAGCTCAACCTGCTCGTACACCCGATCGTGGTCGGCGACGGCCTGGCTCGGCTCTTTCCGCCGGACGAGCCGCGCATCCCCCTCGAGCTACTGAGCGCACAAACCTTCAAGACCGGCGTGCTGAACCTCAGCTTCGCCCTGGCCAAAGACTGACGGCGGCTTCAATTGGTCGTCCCGCCGGTCTGGTTACTGCTGGCACCAGGCTACGAACGGGGAATGCCACGGGGGGACAAGGTCTCCAGGCTAGGTGTTGCGGAGGCTGCGCCGGGCCTGCGCATACCGAGTGGTCTCGACGACGATCAGGGCGGCCAGGATGAGCACCAAGCCGGCCAGCCCGACAAGCGGTGGGAGGAAGACGGCGGCTGCTAGGGCGGCCAAGAGCACGCCGGTCGCCACCAGCCGTGGCAGGCTCAGCACGCTATGCATGCGGCGCTTGAACAGCAGCTGCCCGGTGAGGTACAGCGCGACGCCGCCGAAGAGCGGAAGCGCGTAGAAGGCGCCCAGCGACTCGCGCTCACCGGCGTGGGCCAGCACGCCTTCGACGCCCAGGGCGGCCAGCACGATGCCGGCCACCAGCGGGAGGTGCCCATAGGTGTAGGCCTCCACGGCCAGGTCGACCCTGGCTTGGCCTCGCGCCTCGAGGAGTCGGTGCTCGGCCGCCAGCGACACCATGTCGAAGTACAGCCACCACAGGCCGACGGCGGCGGCCACGCCCAGGATGGCCGCGACCAGCAGCGGGACGCTGATGGGCTGCTCGGCGGCGCCCACCCCGATGGCGACGACCGATTCGCCGATGGCCAGGATGATGAACAGCCCGTGTCGTTCGGTCAGGTGGGCCACGCTGTGCAGCCGCCAGTTGCCGTGCCTGGAGGTGAGATAGGCGCCGACCCCCTCGACCAGGAGGGCACCGGCGAACAGCAGCGTCTGGGTCCAGCCCCCCAGCAGCGCCCCAGCCACCAGCAGGGCCGCGCCCACCACCGTGGGCAGCCAGGTGATCGCGACCTGCTGCCGCAGCCCAGGGTCACCGGTGGCGGCCACGGCGTAGACCGTGAGGTGGACGCAGCGGACCACCAGGTAGGCGCCCACCAGCACCAGGGGCCCGTTCAGGCCGCCGGGCGCGTCCTGCCACGCCTCGGGAATGGTCAGGGCGACCACGAACATCGCCGCCATCGCCACGACCATGCCCGCCCGGAGGAGACCCTCGTCAGCCCGCGCCTGGTTCCCCAGCCAGGTGTAGCCCGACCAGGTCCACCACAGCAGGGTGAGCAGCAGCAGCCCCTGGAGCACGCCGTGGGCGCTGTGCTGCTCCGCCATGTAGCCGGTGACCTGGGTCACCGCGAAGACGTAGACCAGGTCGAAGAACAGCTCGAAGGGCGTCGCCCGATGGTCCTCGCTGGTGGAGCGAACGCCTCCCAGGACCCTGCCGCGTCGCTGTGCCTGGCCCTGCTCAACCATGGCCAGCACCTCTCGTGGTTGCCGAGCCGTGCAGTCGAAGGCTGTGCCTCCACGACCAACCCGTCAACCCTGCTGGCGTCGACGAAGAGATGAACGGGCAACCGTGACTCGGCGCAACAACTCTTACCTGACGAGGGTACGGATGGCTCGGCAAGTGACAACATACCGCCTGGTCGAAATGCGGGAATGGCGGCGAAGCCGCAAGCTGGTTTCTGAAACGCGCGCGACAGCGCGTCCGGCCCGCAGGGCCGGCCCAATCGTCCGCCCTCCACAATTTCGCCGGGAGTAGGCCGACGAGGGAGGCCCATCGACGGGCGCTCAATCAGCCAGACGGACTCTACATAGCGCAGCGTGGCGGGCCTCACTGAGGCTGGGTTCGCGCACGAAGGATGATCAAGATGGTAAGCAACGGCCGACCGGCCGGTGGACCGGCCCCAAATCCGCTCGGGAGACCCAAACCGCCGAGCTCACCCCGGGTCCACGCCGGGCAGTGATGCGGAGGACGGCTACTTGGACCGCCGCGGTGGCTCGGCGTTCCGTTGGCCTTGCTTGGTGGAGTACTGAAGGGGCGGCGGCGGCTCCTGCCTTCGCTGCGGCGCCTGCCTCCTCCCGCCTTTGTCGTTGGAGAACCGCCGCTCCCCCGGACCAAGGTCCCGCCCTCTGGTCGCTTGGAGGGTTTGCTGGCCGCGCTGGAACCAAGG
>DATHIG010000883.1:0-3742 GCA_035490035.1 Actinomycetes bacterium | reverse complement strand
CTGGCCCCCAGGTAGCGGGCCTTGCCGGCCCGCACCACGTCGTGCAGCGCCTCCATCGTCTCCTCGATCGGCGTGTGCGGGTCCCAGCGGTGGATCTGGTAGAGGTCGACGTAGTCCATGCCGAGGCGGCCGAGCGAGGCGTCGATCGCCGACAGGATGTGCTTGCGCGACAGCCCACGGCCGTTGGGCCCGTGGGTCGTCCCGAAATAGACCTTGGTCGCCACCACCAGCTCGTCCCGGCTGAGCAGGCCGGGGAGCAGCCGGCCGGTGGCGACCTCGCTGGCGCCGCCGGAGTAGGCGTCGGCGGTGTCGAAGAAGGTGATCCCCCCGTCCACCGCCTGGCGCAGGATCGGGGCGGCCGACCGCTCGTCCAGCACCCACGGGCGGTCGGAGTCGTTGCCGTAGCTCATCATGCCGAGGCACACCCGCGACACGTGCAGCCCGCTCGAGCCCAGTCGCACCTGGTCCATCAGAACAGCTCCCTCCATGTGAAGCCGGGCGCGTCGCCGAGCATCCGCCTGGCCTTGTCGATTCCCAGCAGGGTGCCGTGCTCGGCGACGCCGTCGGAGACCGGCACGCCGGGGGAAACCTCGGCCATCAGCTCGCGGCTGGCCATTGGCCGCTCCTCTCTGGTCTGGGAGCGTCCAGGCTATGGGTTCGGCCGGCTCGCCGGGCGACGTCTGCGCCGGAATGTACGCCGACGCTCATCAGAACATACGATGCAGAACCACGCCGAGGCTCCCATACTTGCCTGCAGCCTTGGTGCAGCGAGCTGGGAGGGGCATTGTGCGGGTTCGTGCTGGTCTGACAACATTGGTCACCGTGGTGCTTGCGACCGCGGTCGCATGCACGTCGAGCGGTCAGGGGGGCGGCTCCCGGTCGTCCGGCGCCACGACGACGACCGTCCATCACGTCGCCAGCAGCGGCGTCCTCGCCCCCGACGCCTCACCCAAGCAGGTGCGGGCCCGGTTCGAGCAGCTGCTCGGCCAGCACGCGTTGCTGGCGGTGCGGCTGGCCCGCGGCGAGGTGGCCAAGTCCTCGGACTTCACGCAGGCAGCCGAGACGTCGATGGCGGCCAACACCGACGCCCTGCGGCAGGTGGTGGGGGTGGCCTACGACGACGGCAGTGCCGACCGGTTCAAGCAGCTGTGGCAGGGATACACCACCGAGCTCTCCGCCTACGCCACCGGCGTGGCCACCCAGAACACGGCGGGCAGGGAGGAGGCGCGGGCCGCCCTGCTGGACTACTGCGCCGACTGGGGCTCCTGGCTGGCCAAGGCCAGCGACGGCCGGGTCGAGGCCGCCGACGCCCAGCGCACCGCCCAGGCGCGGGTCGAGCAGCTCATGCAGCAGGTCGACGCCTACGCCGCCCGGGACTACGGGCAGGCCTACAAGATCGAGCGCGAGGCCTACCAGGGCGCCTTCACCGCCGGGACCACGCTGGCCAAGGCGAGCGTGACCCGGAAGGAGGCGGCCGGCCTGGACGCGGCTCCTGAGCAGCTGCGGTCCGCCTTTGCCATGCTGCTGGGCGAGCACATGGAGCTGATCGTGGACGCGCAGCGGGCCACCTTCGCCGGGTCGCCGGAGTTCAAGGCCGCCGCCGCCCAGGTCAACGCCAACACGACCACGCTGGCCAAGGCCATGGGGGGGATCGTCGGCCCCCAGAAGGCGGCCGAGTTCCAGACGGCGTGGGCCAACCACGTCGAGGGGCTGCTGGCCTACACCGCGGCGGTGGCCGGCAAGGACGAGGCCGCCAAGACGGTGGCCAAGGAGAACCTGGACGCCTTCGCCGAGCGGCTGGCGCTCTATTTCAGCGAGATCGTCCGCAACGTGCTGGCCACCGACCCGCTGACCGACGCCATCACCGCCCACGACGCCCACCTGATCAACCAGGTCGACGCCTACGCCGCCAAGGACTACCGCAGGGCGCAGCAGGTGCAGGACGAGGGCTACCAGCAGATGGTCGGGGTCGCCAACGTCCTGGTCGACGCGATCCAGAAGACCATGCAGGCGCAGCAGCCCGCCGGTGGCTCCAAGACCGGCGGCGGCGGGGCGGCGCACGTGCACCCGTCGCGATGACCAGGGGCAGGTCCGGGCTGGCGGCCGCCGCGGTCGCCGTGGTCGCGCTGGCCTTGTTGGCTGGCTGCGCCGGGGCCGGGGCGGAGCCGACCACCAGCACCACCAAGGCGAAGGACCGGCCGGCCAGGGGACTGGACGCCGCCCGCGGCTTCCGCTCGCCACGTGACTACCACCCGACCTCCGTCCCGGTGCGGCTGCGGATCCCGAGGATCGGTGTCTCCAGCCGGCTGCAACTCCTCGGCCAGGAGCCGGACAAGACCGTCGAGGTGCCGACCGACTGGGATGTCGCCGGCTGGTATGCGCCAGGCACGCGACCGGGCGACCCCGGATCGGCCGTGATGCTCGGCCACGTCGACTCCACGTCGGGGCCCGCGGTGTTCTTCCGGCTGCGCGAGCTGCGCCGGGGCGACCAGATCGAGGTCATCCGCGCCGACCGCTCGCGGGCCCGGTTCGCCGTCGAGCGGATCGACCAGTACGACAAGCAGCGCTTCCCCACCGACGACGTCTACTACCCCACCCTGACCCCGACCCTGCGCCTGGTGACCTGCGGCGGCGAGTTCGACCCGGACAGCGGCCACTACCGCGCCAACGTCATCGTGTTCGCCACGCTGCGCCGCTGAGCAGGACCGGCACCGTATCATCGGCCGATGAGGGCAGCGCGGGCGGACGGGGAGCAGCCCCCGGGGACGGCGGCCCGGGCGTGGTACCGGCCGATGGTGGCGCGGTCCGCCGACGAGGAGCACCGCAGCGCCACGATGCTGGAGCTGTTCTTCGACCTGTGCTTCGTGGTGGCCGTCGCGGAGGCCGCGTCCGCGCTGCATCACGAGGTGGCCGCCGACCACGTCGGTGACGGCATCGTCGGCTACGCCATGGTGTTCTTCGCCATCTGGTGGGCGTGGATGAACTTCACCTGGTTCGCCTCCGCCTACGACACCGACGACATCCCCTACCGGCTCACCACCCTGGTCCAGATCGCCGGCGCACTGATCCTGGCCGCGGGCGTGCCCGACGCCATGGACGGCAGCGACTTCGCGGTGATCACCATCGGCTATGTGGTGATGCGCCTGGCCATGGTCACCCAATGGCTGCGGGCCGCCAGCACCGACATCCCCCACCGGCGCAGCTCCCTGCGGTTCGTCGCCGGCATCGTCACGCTGCAGGTCGGCTGGGTGCTGCGCCTGGCCGTGCCCGAAGGCTGGGCGATGGCCAGCTTCCTGGTCCTGGTGCTGGCCGAGCTGGCGGTGCCGATCTGGGCCGAACGCGCCGCTCCCACCAGCTGGCACCCCCGCCATATCGCCGAACGGTACGGCCTGTTCACCCTGATCGTCCTGGGCGAGTGCGTGCTCGCATCCACCATGGCCATCCAGTCGGCGCTGAACGCCGACGCCGCCCTCGCCGATCTGGCAACCACCGCGGCGGGCGGGCTGGTGACCGTCTTCGGCATGTGGTGGGTGTACTTCTCCAAGGAGGCCCACCGCCTGCTGACCTCCCTGCGGGCCGGGATCATCTGGGGGTACGGCCACTACCTGGTGTTCGCCTCGGCCGCCGCCGTGGGGGCCGGCCTGGGCGTCTACGTCGACCGGGTGACCCACCACGCGGCCATCGGCGCCCGCGGCGCGGCCGCCGCCTTCACCATCCCGGTGGCCCTGTTCCTGCTCAGCGT
>DATHIG010000882.1:0-2221 GCA_035490035.1 Actinomycetes bacterium | reverse complement strand
GGCCTGCCCTTGCATCTTGAGCACCTGCCAGAGCGGTTGGGGCTGCTGGTCATCTTGGTGCTCGGCCAATCGATCGCTGCGGTCGCCGTCGGCGTCCAGGAGACGCATTGGGAGCGCGCCACTGTCACCGTGGCTGTTCTCGGATTTGTTGCCGCCGTCAGCCTGTGGTGGACCTATTTCGACCTGGCTGGGGCAGCAGCGACCCGGACCCTCGTCGAGCGTGCCGGCCACCGCAGCACCCTGTTGCACGATATCTATGCCTATGGGCACTGGCCGCTCACCCTGGGGTTGGCGGCAGCCGGGGTCGGCTTGGAAGGCGCGATCCTGGAAGGCGGCCAGCCGACCCTCACCTCCGGCAATCGCTGGCTCCTGTGTGGCGGGGTGGCGCTCTCCCTGGGCGCCTTAACGGCGATCCAGAGCGGGGTCGCTGGATCGCTGCGCAGCGGCCTGCCCTGGCCCGGGATCGGGGTCCCGCTCGTCCTCGCCGCCGGCCTCGGTGGCGGCCTTTCCCCGGCCGCCGTGCTGGCTGCTGTGACGGTCATCCTGGTGGGCGAGGCAGTGGCCGGCCTGGCCAAGCAGCGCCGGGGCACGCTCACCACCGGAGCCCCCGAGGATTCAGCGTAACCCCCGGGCCGGTGGGCGCAGAGCTCGACACGGTCCATCGCGATAGCCTCCGTCCTCAGCACGTGGCGGGAGCCAATGTCGTGTCTGTCCGGCCACAAGACCGAACCGGTCGATGACAGTCAGCCCCGAGCATCGTTCATGCGAACGGCGCCGGCTAGGTGTCGACCGACACCTTCGACGCCGGTGAGCGAGAACTCCAGACGCCGTACAACCCGGCAGCTCCTGACGGTAGCTGGCACGTCGTGGGCGGGCAGCTGGGCTGCCCCATCCGATCCTCTGGCGGGGACTTGATCATCCCGATGACTTGTTCCGACTGCATCGGTTGTGAGCTGTCCGGATCGATGGACTACCCAACGTCCGCAGGTGCGATCCGTCAGGTGTCATCCAGTTCGACGCCGAGCATCCGGCTCCTATTCCGAGGGCAGCAGTTCCGAAGGTAGCCACCAGAGGATGGTCGTCGCTCCCTGAGTGCTAAGGGTGGAGGCAGCCTCGGGCGAGGGATGCAGGCCAGCGGGGTTTGGGCCACCCTGCCCGCCGCGACGGGCCCCGATCGCGGCGGTTCCCTGCCCGAGGCTGCACGGGCCGTGTAGCCACCGGGACCGGACAGCAATCTGTCGGGCTGGCGGCCACCGGTTTGAGCCAGGGGACAGCGGGCGTACAGTAATCCGCGTAGTCCCTATTCGCCTCGTGGCCACCTAGACGGTGGCACCCAAGGGGCCCAGCCCTCGCCCCAATTGACCTGCCAACTGGCGACGGCCTGGTGGCCCGCTCGGCACCCTTGGCGCCTACTCCCTGGCCCGCTTGATCGGTCGCCAGTCCCCGGCTCCCCAGAAAGGCAGGGAGCGCTATGCCCATCGATCCCACCGATCTGACCAAGAGCATCGGCGCCCTCGGCAGCCTGGACCCAGAACGCGGCCTGGCCCGCACCTTGCAGCAGGTGACCGACGGGGCCAAGCAGCTATTCCGAGCTGATGGGGCCGGGCTGATGCTGATCGACGCCCAGGGGCAGCTGCGCTGGGCCAGCGCCTCCGACCAGACCGCCCAAGTCCGCGAGGACCACCAGGAGCGGCTGGCTCAGGGGCCGTGTGCCGTGGCGTTCAGCCAACGACTGTCGGCGGCCATCCGCAACATCCACACCGAACCCGACTGGGACAAGTTCGCCCAGGTCCTGCTCAGCGAAGGGGTCTGCGCGGCCTTGAGCGTGCCGGTGGAGCTGGACGGCGGGGTCATCGGCACCCTGGACATCTACACCGGCCAGCCGCGGGACTGGGACCCCAGCGAGGTCGCCGCTCTGCAGGCCTATGCCGGGCTGGTGGCCAGCCTGCTCTCGGCGGCGGTGACCGCCCAGGTCAAGGGTCGACTCGCCGAGCAGCTCCAGGCCGCCCTGGAGCACCGCTGGCTGATCGAGCAGGCCAAAGGGGTGCTGATGGGTCGGGAGCGGCTGGACGCCCAGGCCGCGTTCGAGCGGTTGCGGGGGGCGGCCCGGTCCTCGACCCGCCGGCTGGCTGATGTGGCCCGGGACGTAACCGGCGGCCAACCCCTGCCGGCCAACCGTCGTGACTTGGCCAAGAGTCGGTCCGAGCAGGCCAAGGACCGC
>DATHIG010000881.1:0-4340 GCA_035490035.1 Actinomycetes bacterium | reverse complement strand
CCTGCTGCAGGCAAGGATCAGGGGGGTTGGCGATGCCGCCAGGCAGGTGCTGGCCACCGCGGCCGTGCTGGGCCGCTCGTTCGACGTCGACACCGCCCGCGCGGCCAGCGGCCGCAGCGACGAGGAGGCGGTGGCCGCCCTGGAGGAGCTGGCCGGCCGCGGCCTGGTCCACGAGGTCGGCGGCGACACCTACGACTTCGGCCACGGGCTGGTCCGCGACCTCGTCTACCAGGAGACCAGCCTGGCCCGGCGGCGGCTGCTGCACCGCCGGGTGGGGGAGGCGCTGGCCACCCGCGCCCGCGGCCGCCGCCCCCCGGAGCCGCCGGCCGCCTCGATCGCCAGGCACCTGGAGCTGGGCGGCGCCGCCGCCGAGGCGGCCGCCTACCACCGGCTGGCCGGCGACCAGGCCCGCGCCGTCTACGCCAACCACGAGGCGCTCGGCCACTACCGGGCCGCGGTCGGCCTCGGCCACCCCGATGCCGCCCACCTGCATGCCGCCATCGGCGACCTGGAGACCCTGCTCGGCAACTACGACGCCGCCCTCGCCGCCTACACGGTGGCCGCGGGCGCCGCCACCGCCGACGACCGGCCGGCGCTGGAGCAGAAGCTGGGCGCCCTGCACGCCCGCCGCGGCGACTGGGGGGCGGCCGAGCGCCACCTGGCCGTGGCCCTGGCCGGGTTGGGCACCACCGGCGAGCATGCCCGCCGGGCCGGGCTGGCCGCCGACCGCAGCCTGGCCGCCCACCGGCAGGGCCACCACGACGCCGCCGACCAGCTGGCCCGGGAGGCCCTGGACCTGGCCGGGCAGGCCGGCGACCCGGACGCGCTGGCCAGGGCCCACGGCATGCTGGGGATGCTGGGCGCTTCCCGCGGCGACCATCGCGCAGCCCGCCGGCACCTGGAGCAGAGCCTCGCCCTGGCCGAGACCCTCCCAGACCCCAGCGCCCGGGTGGCGGCGCTCAACAACCTGGCCCTGGCCCACCGGGCGACCGGCGAGATCGACCGGGCCATCGGGTACACCCGGTCGGCCCTCGAGCTGTGCGCCAGGCAGGGCGACCGCCACCGCGAGGCGGCGCTGCACAACAACCTGGCCGACCTGCTGCACCTTGCTGGGCAGCACGGCGAGGCCATGGACCACCTGAAGCAGGCGGTGGCGATCTTCGCCGAGGTCGGCGAGCCAGGCACCCTCGAGCCGGAGATCTGGAAGCTGGTCTCCTGGTAGCCGCGGCTGTGAGACGCTTGGCCGATGGCTCGGACCTTCACCCGCCGCCAAGCCGTCGCCGGGGGCGCGCTCGGCGTGGTCGCGGCCGTGGCCGGCGGCGCCGGCCTGGTCCAGGCGGGGATGGTGCCGGGGCGCTACCGGGTTGGCAGGATGCTGGGGGCGTGCGGCGACCGCGACCTGCCGCCCACCACGGTCGCCCCAGGGCCGCTGCGGTTCGCCAGCTTCCCGTCCCGGCGCAGGGGGCGGCCGGTCGGCTATGGCATCGCCTGGCCACCCGGGTCGGGGCCGGGCGACCGGCTGCCGGTCTGCCTGCTGCTGCACGCCGCCGCCGGCGACCAGCGCAGCCCGTTCGACCGGCTGCGGATGCACCACCACCTCGCCCAGGCGGTCGGGGCCGACCGGGTGCGGCCGTTCGCGCTGGCCTCGGCCGATGGGCGGGGGAGCTCCTGGCGTCCCGGCGGCGGCGACGACCCGTTCGCGATGCTGCTGGAGGAGCTGCTGCCGCTGCTGTCGGGGCTGGGGCTGCGCACCGGCCCCGAGGAGGTCGGCGTGCTCGGCTGGTCGATGGGCGGCGGCGGCGCCCTGCGGCTGGCCGAGGCCTACCCCGACCGGCTGGCCGCCGTGGTCGCGGCCAGCCCGGCCGTGGCCGAGGCGGGCGACGAGGTGGCCGGCGCGGGCCGGCTGGCCGGCCTGGCCGTACGGGTCGACTGCGGCGCCAACGACCCGTTCGCCGACGCCACCGCAGCGCTCGCCGACCACCTCCCAACCGCCCAGGTCACCGTGGCCAAGGGCTGCCACGACGGCTGGTTCTGGCAGCGGCAGGCCCCGGCCCAGCTCCGCTTCCTGGCCACCGCCCTTGACCCCCTGGCCTGACCGGGTGACCAACGGCACCGCCGGCCGGTGACGGCGGTCACCTGCCCTGCTGATCCCCGTACGGAAGAATGACCAGACCAAGGTGCGACGGCAGGGGGGAAGATGGCGTTCATCGCCAAGTCCGCAGCTCCCGACGCGCCCAACCCGGCGGCGCGGCACTGGACCTTCGACCGGGCCGCGCTGGGCGGCCTCACCTCGTTCGTGGCCCCACCCGGGTACCTGCTCACCGAGGGGCTGTTCGAGGCCCTCCAGCGGCAGGGTCGGCCGGTGATCTGGGTCCGGCTCGGCCCCGAGGACCGCGACCCCGGGACCTTCCTGCGCTCGCTGGTCGCCGCCGTCCAGCGCCACCACCCGGGCTTCGGCTGGGACCTGATGACGGGACCCGCCGGCGACCCGGAGACGCGGGCCGGCTGGCCGGCCCGGTTCGCGCGGCTGGCCGCGGCGCTGGACGACGCCGCGCCGGCCCCGGCCTCGCTGGTGGTCGAGCACGCCCACCATCTCGGCGGGACCGCGGGCGAGCCGGAAGGGTCCGGAGCGGCGGCGCCGGCCCTGCTCGGCGTCCTGCTCGCGCCGCTGCTCGACGACGACCGGGCCTGCATCGTCACCAGCGACCAGGCGCTGCCCGCCGGCGCCCTGCCGGCCCGCGGGTCCACCGTCACCACCGACGACCTCCGTCTGGGCCCTGGCGCCGCCGGCGAGCTGCTCGGGCGGGAGGCGCCCCGGCTGCCGGCGGCGGCGGCCAGGCGGGCGGCCACCCTGTGCCGGGGGGCCGCCGCCGACCTGGTCGCCATCTGCGGGGCCGCGGCGGCGCTCGGTCCGGCCCTGGTCGAGCAGGCGGTGGACCGGGCAAGCCGGGTCGAGGACCTGCTCGCCCACCTCGCCACCGGCTGGCTGGAGGACGCCGGGGTCGACGGCCACCGGGCCCTGGCCCTCGCCCTCGAGGTCGGCTACAGCCACCCGGCGCTGTCGGCGGCGGTGCTCGGGGCGGCGGCCGCGCCGCCGGCCGGACCGTGGCTGCAGCCACTCGCCGACGGCTGGTCCACGGTCCGGACCGGCTGGCGCGACCCGCTCCGGGCCGCCCTGGCCCCGACCCGGCCCCTTGGGGCCGAGACGGTCCACCGGGCGGCCGACTACCTGCTCGACCGGGGCGCCGCCGAACGCGCCGTCCCCCTCTACCTGGAGCTGGAGGACCGGGCGTGCGCCGCCGGGGCCGCCGCCGGGCCGGCGACGCTCGACCCCCCGCCGGACCCTGGCCTGCGACCGGGGCGGCCGGCGGGCCACCTGCTCACCGTGCACCTGCTCGGGCAGCTCAAGGTCCGCCTGGACGACCAGGCCGTCGACGACTGGCCCAGCGGCCGCGGGCGTTCGCTGTTCAAGTACCTGGTCACCCACCGCGACCCGTGGCCGCGGCGGGAGATGCTGATGGAGGCGTTCTGGCCCGAGGCGGCGCCGGCCGCGGCCCGCAACAGCCTGAACGTGGCCGTCCACGGGCTCCGGCGCGCCTTCCGGGCCACCGCCCAGGTCCCGGTGGTGGTCCTCGAAGGCGGCAGCTACCGGCTCGGCCCGCAGCTGCGGTTGTGGCTGGACGTCGACGAGTTCGAGCTCCACGTGGCCAGCGGCCGCCGGCTGGAGGCGGCCGGCGACCTGGCCGGCGCCGCCGCCGGGTACGAGCGGGCGCTGGCCCTGTACCAGGACGACTTCCTGGCCGACGACCCGTACGAGGACTGGCCGGTGACCCTCAGGGAGCACCTGCTGCTCGCCTACCTGGACGTGCTGGACCGGCTCAGCGGCCTCTACTTCGGCCAGCACCAGTACGGCGCCTGCGTCGCCCTGGGCCGGCTGCTGGTCCAGCGCGACCCGTGCCGGGAGGACGCCCACCGCCGGCTGATGCGCTGCTTCACCCGCCAGGGCCAGCCGCACCTGGCCCTACGCCAGTACCAGGCCTGCGCCGACGCCCTCCACCAGGACCTGGGGGTCGACCCCGACCCGGCCACCGTCGCCCTGGCCCAGCAGATCCGCCGGCACCAGCCGGTCTAGAGATTAATTCACCCGCCGAAGCGGCTAAGTGGTGGTTAAGCACCAATTAAGTCGCGACTGGGATCGTTGCCGTGCGCGCAACCAGCACCAGGTGCACCACCGCACCAACGTCCAGGGAGGATCGCACATGCCACAGGCCAACGACGCGGAACTGACCGAGCTCTACACCTCCGCACCCGGTCTCGACGTCGAGGACAACGAGCCCAAC
>DATHIG010000880.1:0-3042 GCA_035490035.1 Actinomycetes bacterium | reverse complement strand
CACACCGAAGCATCGTCCACAATGGGCGCATGGACGAGCCGCCCGGCGCCAGGGAGCTGGTGGCGTTGCTGGCCGAGCCCGACCGGCTCAGGGCTTTCGCCGCCGTGGTGCTGGGCGCCGAGACGCTGCCTGAGGTGGTGGACCGGGCCGGCCTGGAACCACGGGCCGCGGCGAGGGCGCTCGGCCGGTTGGTGGCCGGCGGCCTGCTCGACGGCGGCGCCGGCAAGGGCTACCGGCTACGCCCCCAGACCCTCCGCGCGGCGGCCATCCCCCCGCCAACCGACGCCGCCGCGCCCGTGGAGTCGCCGGCGGCCGATGTGCTCAGACGCTTCGTGCACAACGGCCGCCTGCTGGCCGTGCCGGCCGCACGCGGCAAGCGCCTGGTGGTCCTCGACCACCTGGCCGGCCTGTTCGAGCCCGGCCGGCGATACCCCGAGTCGGAGGTCAACGAGCTCCTGAAGCGCTACCACGACGACTACGCCATGCTCCGCCGCTACCTGGTCGACGACGGCTTCCTGGACCGCGCCGACGAGCCGGCGCCGTCCGGGTCGCGGTCGATCAAGATGTACTGGCGCACCGGCGGCAGCGTCGAGCTGGAGCCGCCTACCTCCGCTTGAGGCGCTCGCTGGCCTCGGCGAAGGTCGCGGTCAGGGCGTCGCTCAGCGAGCCGGCGGCCTTCTTGGACTGCTCGCCGACCTGCGGGTCGCGGATCGCGTCGCCGAGGGCGCTGAACGCCTGCTCCAGCGACTCGGTGAGCTGGCGCAGGGCCTCGTCGACCTTGCGCCGCTCGGCCGGCGGCGGGTCCTGTGCCGCCCGGTCCTGCTGTTCGTAGTGCTGCTTCACCTGGCGCCCGAGGGCGCTGAAGTCCTGCCCGACCCGGTCCCAGGCCGCTCTGCTCTCAGCCATCTGCGGCTCCCTTCTGCTACCGGCATTCTACGCGGGCAGCCGCAGCCGGCCGTCGTCGCCGGTGGCCACCAGGCCCTCGGACTCGAGCCGGGCCAGCAGGGTCACGAACCACCCGGCGGGCCGGTCGGCCGCGGCCGCCTCGACCGCCTCGGCAAGGGTGGCCCGGTCCATGCCGTCAGGGGCGCCGGCCAGGGCGCGCACGACGGCACCGCGCCAGCGGCGGTCGGAGGTGGCGAACCGGGCCTGGACGCGGGGGCGGGCCGGCGGCGCCGCCGGGCCGAGCGCCCGCCAGCGGCAGCTCGGGCTCAGCGGGCAACCGTGGCAGCGGGGCAGGGGACGGCAGTGGCGGGCGCCCACGTCCATCAGCGCCGAGGACCATTCCCAGGCCCGTCCGGAGGGGTCGGGGGCACCGGGGGTGGATGGCCCGGTCGGTGGGGGCGGCATGGCCTGGTCGGCCAGGCGCTGGCGGGCGGCCGGGGTGAGCTGGCTCGGGTCGGTGCCGGCCAGCGCCCTGGCCAGCACCCGGGCGACGTTGGTGTCGACCGGAGCGACCCGCAGCCCGAGGGCGAAGCAGGCGACCGCCCTGGCCGTGTAGGGGCCGACCCCGGGCAGGGCGCTGAGGCCGGCGACGGTGTCGGGCCAGCCGCCCAGCCCCACCACCGCCTGCGCGGTCTGGCGCAGGGCGAGCGCCCGCCGGTTGTAGCCGAGACCCTGCCAAGCCCGCAGCACCTCGGCCGGGGCGGCGGCGGCCAGCGCCTCCACGTCCGGGAAGCGCTCCAGGAACCGCGGCCAGGCCGCGGCCGCCCGGGCCGCCTGGGTCTGCTGCGCCAGCACCTCGGCCACCAGCACCCGGTAGGGGTCGCGGGTCGCCCGCCACGGCAGGTCGCGTCCCGCTTCCCTGAACCACTCGAGCACCCTGGCCCGGGTCGCTTCCAGAAGCCTGGGGTCGGTCATGTAGCCATCGTAAGCTGCTGCACCATGGGGCTCACGCGGACCCGGGTGCGGGTCGAGGGGATCGTGCAGGGGGTCGGCTTCCGGCCGTTCGTGCATGCCCTGGCCGGGCGGCTGGGGCTGGCCGGGCTGGTCGGCAACGACGCCGGGGGCGTGTTCGTCGAGGTCGAGGGGGCCGGCGAGGCGGTCGAGCGGTTCCTGGACGCGCTGGCGCGGGAGGCGCCGCCGCTGGCCGTGATCGAGCGGGTCACCGCGACCCCGCTGGATCCGACCGGGGCCAAGGGATTCGCCATCGCCCCCAGCCGGGCCGGTGGGGAGCGCCAGGCGCTGGTGTCACCCGACACCGCCACCTGCGCCGACTGCCTGCGGGAGCTGGCCGACCCGGTCGACCGCCGGTATCGCTACCCGTTCATCAACTGCACCAACTGCGGGCCGCGGTTCACGATCGTCCGCGACGTTCCCTACGACCGGCCGGCCACCACCATGGCCGGCTTCGCCATGTGCGCCGACTGCGCCCGCGAGTACCACGACCCCGCCGACCGGCGCTTCCACGCCCAGCCGGTGTGCTGCCCGGCCTGCGGTCCGGTGCTGCGGCTGCTGGACCGGGAGGGACGGCAGGCCGGCGGGCAGCCGCTGGCCGCGGCCGGCGCCCGGCTGCGGGACGGGGCGGTGGTGGCGGTCAAGGGCCTCGGCGGCTACCACCTGGCCGCCGACGCGGCCTGCGAGCCCGCCGTCGCGGCGCTGCGGGCGCGCAAGCACCGCGAGGACAAGCCGTTCGCGGTGATGGCCGCCGACCTGGAAGCTGCTCGAGCGCTGTGCCTGCTCGACCCGGCCGAGGCGGCCATGCTGGCCAGCCCCCGCCGCCCGATCGTGCTGCTGCGAAAGCGCGAGGGCGCGCCGATCGCGAACTCGGTGGCCCCGGGCAACCGGTCCCTTGGGGTGATGCTGCCCTATACGCCCCTGCACCACCTGCTGCTGGCCGAGGTCGGACGCCCGATCGTGCTGACCAGCGGCAACGTGTCCGACGAGCCGATCGCCTACCTGGACGGCGAGGCCATGGAGCGGCTGGCCGGGATCGCCGACTGGTTCCTGGTCCACGACCGCCCCATCCACGTGCGGGCCGACGACTCGGTGGTGCGTGGCTTCCGGGGGCGGGAGCTGCCACTACGGCGGTCGCGGGGGTTC
>DATHIG010000879.1:0-3285 GCA_035490035.1 Actinomycetes bacterium | reverse complement strand
TCAACGTCTCGCGCTCCACATCGGACAGAACAAGCTCCGCCTTCGGGCGGCCAGTACGAGCCATACCGGAAGCCTACACAAATTATGTCACGAACCAGTAACTCGGAACACTAGGTGGCCGCTTATGTAGTGCCTCAGTCGGGATGAGGTGGTCCGAGGCCGCGTACGTCAGGCGGGCAGGGCGCGTGTAGCCGCCAGAGTGACCGCGGCCCGAGGACCGGTTTCCGGGTGTGGTCGCCGTGCGCTCGGGCTGTGGAGGTGCTCAGGTAGGGCGCAGGCCCGCCCGAGGACCCTGTTATCCGGGGTTGACGGCCCATCCGCTGGGTTCGTGGCGTAGGCCGAGCACGCCGAGGCGGGCGAGGTTGAGTACGGCGGCTCGGGTGAGCACGTCGGTGAGGATGCGGGCTTTGCCGCGGGTTCGTGCTCTACGTCCGCCCCAGGATCGTCGGACGAAATGGCCGATCTTGCGTTCGACTTTGGGGCGGGTGGCCCGGTATCGCTGTTTCCAGGCGGTGTCGGCTTGCCGGGAGCGGTGTTTGGTGAGGGTGGCCTCGCGGGGATGGATGGTGACGGTGCGTCCGGTCGCGGATGTGGTGCACAGGTCCCGCAGCGGGCACGAGGTGCACAGGTCGCCAAACGACGCAGTCCCGCCGCCGGTGGAATGGGCGACGACTGGCGCGGTGTTGCCGGCTGGACACGTCACTTCTTGCTTGTCCAGGTCGATGTCGAACTGGTCCTTGCTGAACAGTCCGTCGCGGTTGCGGGTGGGCGGGACCTTGGCGAAGGGGGTGTGGCCTTGTTCTTCCAACTCGTCCAGCGTGTCGGCATCGGCGTAGGCGCTGTCGCCGAACACGTTCAGTCCATTCTCGCCGCCCTCGTGCGGCTCGTCTTCGGTGGTGTCGCGCCCGGTGGCGTCTTCGCCGGTGACGGTGTCGGGAGCGGTCGTTACGGCGACGTCGTCATCGTCGGCGCCGACGTGGGTGCCTTCCGCGCTGCCGGCCGTCTCGGTGTCGATGGCCCCGGTCGGCCTGACGGTGGTGTGTTCGCCGAGCAGGTCGCCGACGGCGTCACGGTCAGGGGTGTTCGCGGGGGTGACCGCGACCTCGTCGATGAGTTCGTCGTCAGGGTCCACGCTCAGGTGGGCCTTGTAGCCGTCGAAGGACCGGTTGCGTGACTTGTGGCCGTGCCGCGCCTGAGTGTCCACAGTGGAGATGACGCGGTCGGGTTTGACCCGGCGGGCGATGCGGAACACCCCGTCGTCACCCTCGGCCACGTCCTGCCCGGCGACCAGGGCCAGCAACTCGGCCGCCTCGGCCAGCCCGGTGGACAGCTCGCGCCCGTCCAACACAGCCAACACGGCCAGACAGTCCCGCACCAGCGCGTCGACCAGTTCCTCCCGCGCGGTCTTATCGTCCCAGTCACAGGGCGGCTTACCCGCCGTGGCGTAGTCGTCGTCGCGGGTCAACACAGCCCGCACCGCCGCCGCCAGCCCGGCGGCGCCTTCCCGGTCGGCGACCATCAGCACCTTACGGATCACCGCCCGCAGCTGAGTCACCGTGTCCTGGGTCGACACCGCGTCGTAGACCGGGGTCGAGTCGAGCACCCGGTTACGCCCGCGCAGCAACCCCGCCGCCTTCGCCACCGCCCTGACATCCTCGAACAACCGACGGGGCCGATCCGACTTGCGCAGCCGGTTGCGGATCCCCACCAGCACCGTGGCATGAAACGCCCCAGCGTCCACCGCCAGACCGGCCGCCGCCTTCCACCGCAGATCAAACGCGAGATGCTCCACCGCCTCCCGATCGGAGAGGCCCTCATGCGCCTGCAACAGCATCGTGGTGGCCACCACCCGAGCCGGGACCGTCGGGCGGCCCTTCGCCGAGGCCAGGAACAGCTCCGCGAAGTAGTCGTCCGGGAACAGCCGCTGCCCCTCACCCGCCAGCAGGTGGTAGACACTGCCCGGGGCCAGCCGGTCACCCAGCAGCCCCGCCGCGTCGTCGAACCGGATCTGGGCCTCAGCCCTCCCGACAGCCATACCTCATTATCAGATACAAACAGGTAGATACCGCAACGGAGGGGCTCGCGCTAAATCAGCGCCCACCTAGTGTCATGAGTCATTGATTAGTTGATTAATTCTGGTGCAGTAGTTGGCGAGGTTGGAAAGGATCTCGTCTGCCGTTTTGGTCCACACGAAGGGTTTCGGGTCGTCGTTCCACGCGGCGATCCAGGCGTTGACGTCGGTTTCGAGGTCTTTGACGCTGCGGTGGGTGCTGCGGCGTAGCTTGCGGTTCGTCAGTTCGCCGAACCAGCGCTCGACGAGGTTGAGCCAGCTGCCTGAGGTGGGGGTGAAGTGCAGGTGGAACCGGGGGTGGGCGGCAAGCCAGGTCTTGACGGCCGGCGTCTTGTGGGTGGCGTAGTTGTCACAGATCAGGTGCAGGTCAAGGTCTTCGGGCGTGTTGGCGTCGATGGTCTTCAGGAAGCGCAGGAACTCCTGATGCCGATGGCGGCGCTGATGCTGGCCGATGACTTTGCCGGTGGCGATGTCAAGTGCGGCGAACAGGCTGGTCGTGCCGTGTCGGACGTAGTCATGGGTCTTGCGGCCGGGCACACCGGGCATCATCGGCAACATCGGGGCCGTGCGGTCCAACGCCTGCATCTGGGACTTCTCATCGACCGCCAAGACCATCGCCTTGTCCGGCGGGTCGAGATACAACCCGACCACGTCGCGGACCTTGTCGATGAACTGCGGATCGGTCGACAGCTTCCACGTGTCGACCAGGTGAGGCTTGAGACCGAAAGCCCGCCAGATGCGGGTGATCGCCGTCTGTGACATCCCTGTGGCCTTGGCCATCGACCGGGTCGACCAGTGGCTGTCCTTGTTGGACGGTTGCTCCTCCAGAGTCTTGACGATCACCGTCTCGACCAGCTCGTCGGTGATCTTCCGGGCGGCACCCGGACGAGGCTCATCTGACAGACCTTCCAGCCGGTCGGTGACGAACCGGGCCCGCCACTTGCCCACCGTGGCCGGCACCACCCGAAGCGACGCGGCCACCTCCTTGTTCGACGCGCCATCGGCACACGCCAACACAATCTTCGACCGCAACGCCAACGCCTGCGCCGTTTTCGCCCGACGCGACCAGCGGGTCAACGTCTCGCGCTCCACATCGGACAGAACAAGCTCCGCCTTCGGGCGGCCAGTACGAGCCATACCGGAAGCCTACACAAATTATGTCACGAACCAGTAACTCGGAACACTAGGTGGCCGCTTATGTAGTGCCTCAGTCG
>DATHIG010000878.1:0-2700 GCA_035490035.1 Actinomycetes bacterium | reverse complement strand
GGCTGCGGCGGCGCCGAAGCGGCTGAAATGCAGGCGGCGGCCCAGCGCATACAGCAGGGCGCAGCTGGCCAGCTTGGCGATCAGCATGCACTCGTTGCCGAACCCGATCGCCGAGTCGTGCCGGGTGAACCCGTTGGTGAGCATCGACCACAACGAGATCTGGATCCAGCCGGCTGGGGCATGGTCGTAGATGTAGGAGTAGGGCGACAGCGCGTGCTGGTACTGCAACGACCAGGCCTGCGACAGGTAGGTCCCGGGGTCGTCGACCCACCGGGGGAAGGTCCACATCCCGATCGCGTGGACCGCGCCGACCAGGACCAGCAGCGGAACCAACAGGCGCATGCTTGCCGCGTGCCGCCTGCACCACTCCCCTGCCACGATGCGCACCTGGCGGCGCAGCGAGAGCCCTTCGCGGATGTCGGTGAGGTCGGGGAGATCGACCGTGGTCATGCGGCCTTCTCAGCAAACGCCGGCTGCGGCGACCTGGCCGCGGTTGCACCGAGATGGACGCCATCATGGCGGGTCTTGACCCAGTTGTTCCGACCGAGCGCGAACCGGGCCGTCGCCCACACCGCAGCCACCGACAGCACGACCTGGAACGGATAGGCGCCGAGCACCAGACCGGCGTAGTCCCGCAGCCGCACCCGCTCGCCAAAGGTCTGCCCGAACTGCGCGAGCAGCACGACGTCCAGGACGACGGTGAGCACACCGAGCGCAAGCGGAACCGTCGCTATCAGCGTGACCAGGACCGGCGCCTTGTGGAAGAGGGCCATTGCCAGTGCGACTGGCGCCAGCAACCCCGCGACGGCCTGGAAGAACTGAAAGCCGAGCACATAGACGGCCAACACCCGCTGGCTGAGGGTGGGGAGGCGCAGCCAGTCCCCCTCGACGAAGACGTGGATGAAGCCCTGCATCCACCGCACCCGCTGCCTGACCAACCCAGCCAGGGTGGCCGGGGTCTCCTCCCGGGTCACCAGCTCCTCGATGTAGACGACGTCGACCTTGAAGCCCAGGACCGAAGCGAGGATGCCGATCTTGCAGTCTTCGGTCAGGCAACCCTCGTCCCAGTAGCTGCCGTGTCGCCGGTGGAGGGCCTCGAGGAAGTCGCGGTGGAAGAAGACCGTGTTCCCGCCGAGCGGCATGACCCTGACCGCCGCCTGGAGCTTGAGGCGGGATTGGAACCACTTGAAGTACTCCAGCACGTTGGCAGCCCGCCACCAGGCGCTGGAGTGGGCCTTCCACCACCGACGGGCCCTGGCCAGCCGCCCACGCGGGAGCGGCAAGGCATGCTGGTCGGAGGCGAAGTTCATCAGCTGCACACCGCACTGCACGATGCCTGCTCCGGTGGTACGGAACCGGTAGTCGACCAGCTTGAGCAGGTCGGGGTGGAACAGGTCCTCGGCGTCGGCCACGCCAACCCAGGCGAAGGGGATCTGGAGCTCGTGGAGCATCTCCATGGCGGCGTTGAGGCCGATCGGCTTGTTGTGGACCTCGGTCTCCTCCGGATACGGGCACACCAGCACCTTGCCGGGGTGTTCGCGCGCCTTGTCATGGACGATCGCCGCCGTACCGGGGTCGTCGGGGTGGTCGATGATCGGCACCACCCAGTAGTCGGGGTGGTCGAGCTGCGCCAACCGCTCCAGTGTCTGGCCCGCGACTGCCTCCTCGTGGCGCATCGGGACCAGGATCACCCCGGGGAGCCGAGGCGCATCCGGCTCACCGTAACGGTGCGGGTCGTTGTGCTCCGGCCGCCACCACTTGTAGAGCTGGAACGTCAGCGTCGTCGCCGCCACCAGCATCATGAAGACCGAGATGGCAAGGATGAACTGGTCGGTGAAGACCACCGCCAACACCCCAGCCAGCACCACGGCCAGGATCAGCCCCCCCATGCGGTGGGCAGAGCCCGAGCGGCCGACTACGTGGCGTGGACGCGCGGAAGGTCGCGCGGAGAACGACCAGTACTTGTCCGAGCAGAAGTTGACGACGCCGGCGACCACCAGCAGGCTCCAGTAGGCGACCGACGAGCCGGTCGCCCGGGCCACGACCGGGAACAGGCCGATGCTGGCGAGCAAGCTCGCGCCGCGGGCAAGATGGAATCGACCCCACCGGCGCCCGAGCCCGACCCCCGAGCCGGCAACACGCACCCGCCACGTCAGATGTCCGTTGGCCACGAAATTGAGTTGCAGGGTCGCGACCGCCTGCAGCGCGTTGGCGAGGGCGGCGGCACATCCAACACTGATGAGCAGCTTGAGCAGCCCGTGACCGGCGAGCGCGACGCTCCCCCCGATCAGCGCGAACAGCCACTTCTCCCGGCACCACAGTCTCGAGCAGACCCTGCGTATCAGCATGACCTCCGTGCTCAGACCGCCGACGCAGCGGTCACCGCATCCCATCCACGGTGACGGCCCGTGAACAGTCCTCCAGCGCGATCGGGGCGCTGGCAGGCACGGAGGGTGAAGCCGTCCTGGGCCACGACTACCCAGCCCCGCCGGCTCCTTAACGTCATGCCGAACTCCCCAACCGGTCACAGGAGACAGTGGGCGACTAGGGTGATCGCCTGCCAGCGGCCGCCGTCCGTCGCGGGCGACCGAGTCGGGCGGCGCGCCGCGCCCACAGGTGGTGCAGCCGGGCGGGGCTGGATGGGTGATCCCTTCCTCAGCCTGCCTGCTGCACCGCCTGGGCCAGCTCGGCGACCGCCTG
>DATHIG010000877.1:0-3765 GCA_035490035.1 Actinomycetes bacterium | reverse complement strand
AGCCGAAGGTCCAGCCCAGCTCCGGCATATGGTCGAAGTTCATACCGTAGATGCCGGCGATCATGGTCGGCACGGCCACGATCGCCACCCAGGCCGAGATCTTGCGCATGTCGGCGTTCTGCTGCATGCCGACCTCGTTCTGGCGCAGCGCGACCTGGGTCAGGTTGGCCTGGAGGACGCTGGTGAGCAGCTCGCGGAAGCCGTTCACGTTGTCGACCACCCTGAGCAGGTGGTCCTGGATGTCGCGGAAGTACTCGCCCAGCTCGTCGTGCATCCCGGGGACCTGGCCGTGGACCAGGCGGTCGAGTGGCTCCTGGAGCGGGGCGGTGCTCTGGTGGAACTCGATCACCTCGCGCTTGAGCAGGTAGATGCGCTCGGCCGGGTTGCTGCCGGCCTGCGAGAAGACCTCGGCCTCGACCTCCTTGATGTCCTCGTCGAGCCCGTTGATCACCGGCTGGTAGTCGTCGACGACCCGGTCCAGGATCGCGTACAGGACCGCCCCGGGGCCGAAGCGGAGCAGGTCGGGCCGGCTCTCGATCTGCTTGCGGACGTCGCCGAGGGCGCTGGCCGGCTTGTGCCGGACCGTGACCACGAACTGGGGACCGAGGAACAGCATGATCTCGCCGAACTCGACCGTGTCGACGGTCTGGATGTAACGGGACGTCTTGAGGACGACGAACAGGGTGTCGTCGTAGACCTCGAGCTTGGGCCGCTGGTGGGCGTGGATGGCGTCCTCGACGGCCAGCTCGTGCAGGTTGAACTCGCGCCGGACCGACTCGAACTCGGCCTCGTCGGGCTCGTACAGGCCGATCCAGACGAAGGCGTCCTCCTGGCAGCCGGCCTCGTAGGCCTCGTCGAGGGCCAGCTCGCCGGGACGGCGCTTGCCGTTCTGGTAGACCGCGCAGTCGATGATCACGCGGTCATTGTGCCCTAGGCCGGCCGCTGCCGGTCCCCGCCGCCACCTGGCAGAACGCCTCCAGCAGGCGCGTGGCGTTGGCAGCGTTGCGGGCCGCCCCGGACAGCGCCTCGGCGACCGGGTAGGCGGGCGGCGGTGTGGTCCCGGCCCACCAGCCGGCCAGCAGCGGCTCGTCGACCTCGGGGTGGAACTGGACCGCGACCACGCTGCCCAGCCGGAACGCCTGGCTCGGGTAGACGGTGCCGCGGGCCAGCAGGGTCGCGCCCGAGGGCGGGTCGAAGGTGTCGTGGTGCCACTCGAACAGCTCGGCGGGCTCCCAGAGCGCGCCAAGGACCGGGTCGGCCCGGCCGGCCGCGGTCAGCTCGACCTTGGTCCAGCCGAGCTCCTCGCCCGGTGGGCCGGGGTAGGCGCGGCCCCCGAGGGCGGCCGCGGCGAGTTGGCCGCCGAGGCAGATGCCGAGGGCCGGGGCCGAGCGGGCGGCTGCGTCCCTGATCAGGTCGGTGGTCCGGGCCAGGTGCGGGTAGGTCGCGGTCTGGTCGAAGTCCATCGCGCCGCCGAGCACCACCAGCCCGTCGGCCCCGTCCAGGCTGACCGGCACCGGCCGGCCGGGCGCCTCGACCACCTGCAGCTCGACCCCGACCGCGGCGGCGGCGCCGGCCAGCAGGCCGGCAGGGGAGCTGGGCTCGTGCTGGACGACCAGCAGGCGGGCGGCCATGCCTATCCCGGCTCCCCGACGGCCGCGTCGACCAGGGCGGGGAGCAGAATCCCGGCCTCGCCGTGCACGACGGCGTCGGCCAGCTCGTCCAGGGGAGTGGGCTCGCGGTTCACGATCACCAGCGTCGCCCCCAGGCGCCTGGCCGTTCTGGGCAGGCTGGCCGCCGGCTGCACGACCAGCGAAGAGCCGACGGCCACGAACGCGTCGCAGGCCGCGGTCAGGGCCTCTGCCCTCGCCCACACCTCGGCCGGGATGCCCTGCCCGAACGACACCGTCGCCGCCTTGAGGATGCCGCCGCAGCGCAGGCAGGCCGGGTCCTCCTCGCCGGCCTCGACCCTGGACACCGCCGCTCCCATCGGCCCCCGGTCGCCGCAGGCCAGGCAGACGAACTGGCGGCCGGTGCCGTGGACCTCGCAGATCAGCTCGGGAGCCAGGCCGGCGTCGGTGTGGAGGCCGTCGATGTTCTGGGTGATCACCCCGGCGAGGCGTCCGGCCTCGGCCAGCCGCACGCAGGCCAGGTGGGCCGGATTCGGCCGGGCGTCCAGGTGGTGCAGCTCGCGGCGGAGCCGCCAGGCCAGCCGGCGCGTCGCCGGGTCGGACACGTAGCGGCGGAAGCCCAGCTGCCGCGGGTCGTACCGGGTCCAGAGCCCCCCTGGCGACCGGAAGTCGGGGATCCCCGACTCGGTCGACACCCCGGCCCCGGAGAACACCACGATCCGTCGCGCCCCGGCGAGCAGCCAGGCCGCCCGCTCCACCCCGTCGGTTGCCGTCTGCCTTGCCGCGTCCATGCCGGTCAGGGTAGCGGCGGGTCACCGCCGGAGGCGACTCGCCCAGGTGGCCCGCCGGCGGCCCAGCCCGGAGCCGCCCCAGCTTCCTGGCGGCGGCTACGATGCGGGGATGCGTTCGCACCGGACCAGGCCTGGACCGGCCCGGCCCATCCGGGCCCTGACCGCGGCGTTCCTTGCCGTAGTCGCGGCGGCCACCGTCGTCCTGGCCGGGCCTGCCCTGGCCAGGGCGTCGAGGGCCGGGGGAGCGCCGGCCCTTTCCCCCTGGGCCTTGGGAGGGTCGGCGGCGTGGGCCCTGGGCCAGCCGGTACGGCCGACCGAGGTGGCGCCACCACTCGCGCTGGTGCTGGTGGAGCGGCTGACCATGGACGAGGCGCTGGCCGCCGTCGGCCCCGCCGGGCCCGAGGTGGCCGGGTTCGTCTCCACGCTGCCCGTCCACCAGCCGCTGGCGTCCCGGGTCCTCTCGCTGGCCGCCGGCCGCCGTGTCGATGCCCTGGCCGCGCTGGAGGACGACCCGGCCGCGGCCTCGGGCCTGCCCGGCCCGGCCACCGTCGAGCGCATCCGCGACGACAACCCGGGGGCCCGCTTCGGCCGGCTGCCGCCCACCCGGGTGCTCGCCTACCCGGGGCTGGAGGTCGCCGGGCTGTTCGCGCTCGGGCCGAGCGGCCCGGCGCGGCCGGCCAGCCAGCTCGGGCCCAGCGAGCGGCCGGTCCCGCTGCGACCGGAGCGGCTGCTGGTGGCGGCCGTTCCCGACGCCACCGCCCTGGCCAACCTGCTCGGCCGGTTCGAGCCGACGGAGGCCGCCGGCCGGTCGATCATGGTCGTCGGGCTCCGGGCCGCTCCCGGACGAGCCAACGCGGCGCCGCTGCTGGTGCTCCAGGAGCCACCCGCCGGCGGCCTGCCGACCTCCGAGTCCACCCGCCGCCTCGGCCTGGTCGCCCTCGAGGACGTGCGCCCGACGGTCGGCGGTGGCGGCTCGGCCGGCGACGACGGCACCGTGATCCAGATCGCCGGTCGCGACGGCACCTCGGCCGCCGTGACCCGGCTGGACCGGCGGGTCGCCGCCCTGGTCGCGGCCCGGACCTGGGCCATCCCCGTGCTGTGCCTTGCCGCCGTGCTGGCCCTGTTCGCCCTCCTGGCCGTGTGGCGGGCCCGGCGGCGGCGCGGCACCACCGGCCCGGAGCCGATCGCCCGGGCGCTGCTGGCACTCACCCTTGCCCTACCGCCCGGCTACCTGGCCGCGAGCATGGCCGAGCCCCTGGCGGCCGGGCTCTGGCAGGCGTTCCTTCCCGGCCTGCCCGACCCCGGCACCGTCGTCCCCTGGGCGGTCGCCTGGGTCGCCTCCGGAA
>DATHIG010000876.1:0-2616 GCA_035490035.1 Actinomycetes bacterium | reverse complement strand
GCGCCTGTTCGCCCGCTCGCTGCTGGTGGGGGCCGACTGGATGACCGGACGCGTGGTCGACACCGAGCCCGCCTTCGCCGAGCTGCTGGCCGAGGGCAGGGCAGCCCCCGCCGCCTATCCTGTGCTGCGGACCTGCTTCATGCTCGGCCTGGTCCAGCAGGCCCAGGGCAAGCTGGGCGCGGCCCTGCGCACCTACCGGGAGGGGCTGCGGCTAGCGACCGCGGGCGACTGGTTCTCGGTCTACCACGCCGGTGAGGCCCATGTGGGGCTCGCCCAGGTGCTCTACCAGCACAACCAGCTGGGCGAGGCCCACCAGCACGCCACCCAGGGCGTGGAGTTCTGCCGGCAGGTGATCGAGCTGACCGAGCTGGACATCGCCCTGGTGGCGCTGGCCTGGGTCCGCCAGGCCATGGGCGACCCCGATGCCGCTCTAGAGGCCATGAACGAAGCCTGTCGGACCTATGCGCGGCCCGACGTGGTCGCCCTGGCCTATCCGGCCTGGTCCGAGCGAGCGCGGCTGCAGCTGACCCTGGGACGGGTGGAGGAGGCCGCCCGCTGGACGCGGGAGCAGGGCCTGACCGAACACGACGAAGTGTCCTACCTGCGTGAGGGTGACCACCTGGTGCTGGCTCGGGTGCTGCTGGCCCAGTCCGAGCCCGATCGAGCCCTGGGGCTGCTGGAGCGCCTGGACACCCTGGCCGCCTCCCAGGGTCGGACGGGGAGCCTGATCCAGATCCGAGCCCTGCGGACCCTGGGCTTGCAGGCGGCCGGCGAGCACCAAGGCGCCCTGACCCTACTCGCCGAAACGCTCGAGCTGGCCGCACCCGAGGGCCATGTCCGGGTCTTCGCCGATGAGGGGCCGCCCATGGCCGCCCTGCTGCGCAGCCTCATGGGCGCCCGCCAGCGAGGCCGCGGCCCCGCCGGCGCCGGTTCGGTGACCGGAGCGGCGACCGAGCATCTACACCGGATCATCCGGGCGTTCGGGTCCGCGAAAGCACAGACGGACCAGATCACCCCTGCCGTTGCGGGGCTCATCGAACCCCTAACCGACCGGGAGTTGGAGGTACTCCGGCTGCTGGCCGCCGGCCGCCGCAACCGTGAAATCGCCCAGGAGCTGGTGGTCACCCTGGAGACGGTCAAAAAGCACACCAGCCACATCTTCGACAAGCTCGGCGCGACCAACCGAACCCAAGCCGTGGCCCACGCCCGCCGGCTGGGCCTCATCGCCTAGAAATACCGGCGGCTCCGCTACTAGTCCGGCCCGTCTACCTCAGTACGGAGCAGGCGCCCCGACGGCGTGCGCCGGTCGATGTGCGCAGTCGGTCGGAGCTTTCGCCGCCTCCTGGTCACCCGAAGCAATTGTGGCCGTTGGGCTCGAGGCTGGCGCGTCGGGGTAGGCGGGTGTCGCATCGCTGCCTCTATCAGGGTTAGCGGTCGGGGTCGATGCGGCGGACCGAGATCAGCGGCAGGGCCAGGTCGCGGACCTTGGCGAGTAGACCGTGCAGCGCCGCCTGGTCGGTGACCGGCCCGGCGATCGTGGTCTGGCCGGGTTCGTCATTGCTGAGTTGCAGGCCCTCGAACCAGGCCGACCAGCGGCTGTCCAGCACGCCCTCGATGCGGATCTCGTAGCGCGCCGGCGGCTCAGCTGGCGTGGCGCCGCTTGGTGGCCGGCTCATCTGGTCTCCAGGACGACGGTGGCCGCCGAGGCCTGGCACCAGACGAGCAAGGGGCGACACCTGGACACCTGCAGCCCCACGACCGGCTTCGGGCGCTTCACGCCGAGCGGCCTCCTCTGGCCGCCTCCGCAGGTTGTGGGCGAGCGGTCCGGCCCCGCGGGCTCGGACGCCGCGGCGCAGCTGCTCGCTGCCCGGGCCGACCTGCGGTGCTGCCGGAGATGCGGTGGGCCTGGCGCCGCCGATCGGCCCGGCGCCAACGTTCGACCAGCTCCACCAGGGCAAGGGCAACACCCAATTCGTACCGCTCCATCTCCACTCCCGATCGGTTGGCGTTGTCTGGCCTGGACGCTAGGGCCGCGTCCAGGGCCAGACATCACGCGAAGATGGAAGGCGAGGTGGGATCTTCTATCGGGATCGGGCTGACCACTGGTGGACGGTTCCCTGGTGCGAGGCCGCGTAGATGCGGGTCGCGCAGCCGGTTGGCTTCCTCGTCGGTCAGGGTCCGGTCCAGATGGCGCAGGACGAGCCGCACCAGCACGTTCGTCTGCCCTTGGCGGATGCCGAGTCGGGCGACGGTCTGGGCCGGGAGCTGGTGGCAGGGCGTCTCGGTCAGGATGGCGACCTCCTCCACGGCATCGGCGTCCGCGCCGAGAGCCTCCCGGACGCGGTCGCAGAGGTCCTCGGCCGCCTCGTCGGCGTCGACCGCGACCGACAGGTCGCGGCGGACCGGCGGCACGGCCGACACCGGCCGCCAGGGCGGGTGGACGCGGGCCTCCCACCGCCAGGGGCGGCCGGGGGTGAGCGCCTCGACCAGCAGGCCGGCCATCTGCTCCAGGTCGTGGTGGCCCAGGGGTCGGCGGGTGATGCGCCACAGGTCGAGCTGGTGCGGGGTGGGGCTGTGAAGTCGGTCGATGGCGTCGCGCCGGTAGACCACCCCCGG
>DATHIG010000875.1:0-7219 GCA_035490035.1 Actinomycetes bacterium | reverse complement strand
AGCGCTTCGGAGACGGTCGCCAGCTGCCGGCCGGCCTCGCGCGCCTGGTCGAGCGCGCCGGCCGCGATCGAGACCTCGACCTGGGCGGCCAGCAGGCGGGCGTGCGCGAACCGGTCGACCGCCGGCGGCGAGGCCAGGGCCGACCGCAGCGCGGCCAACGCCGCCGGCACCCGTCCCTGGGCCAGCCGCAGCAGCGCCATGCCGGGCTGCGGGTCCCATCCGAGCTGCTGGGCCCGGACGAACGCCTGCTCCGCCGCGGCCAGGTCTCCTCGGCGCCGCAGGACCTCGCCGACCCCGTACGACGCCTCGGCCGCTCCCCCCGGCTTGTGGGGCAGCAGCTCGTCGTGGGCCAGGCGCAGCTCGGCTTCGGCCTCGTCCCAGTCGCCGCGCAGGGCCAGGACCTCGCCGCGGTAGATGCGGCACAGGCCCTGGCTGTACGGCGTGGTCGCGGGGAGCTCGCGGCACCACCGCCTGGCCGCCTCGGTCCACTCGCCGGCCCGCCGCAGGTCGGCGAGGTCCCTGCAGGCCAGGATCACCGAGCAGTAGACCCAGCCGGTGTAGAGGGGCGCCAGCTCGCCGGCCAGGACGAAGGTCATGGCCTCGTCGAGCAGGGCGACGCCCTCGTCGATGCCGCCCTCGGCGACCAGCGCGCGCCCCTGGAGCTGCATCCCGATCGCCGCCAGGTCGGCGTCGCGGTGGCGCCGGGCCGTCTGGACGGCCTGCGCGGCATGCTCGACGGCCTGGTCGAGCGGGCCCTGGTGCAGGTAGAGCTCGGCCTGGGCGAATTCCAGCCAGCCGTGCTCGACGCCGCCGGGATCCTGCTCGACATGCCGGAAGCCACGGCGCAGCCAGCCGACCGCGACCGCGCGCTCGCCGCGGTAGAAGTGGTCGTGGAACAGCCGAGCGGCGGTCCTGGCCGCTCCCCGGTCATCCCCCGCCTGGCGGAACGCCACGTGGGCGCGGTGGCGGGCGGCGATCGACTCGCCGGTCAGGCACAGCCACCAGGCCGCCTCGGCAAGCGCGTCCAGCTCGGCCGCCTGGAGGCTGGCCGGGTCGCGGGCGCTCAGCTGGTGGTAGACGTCGAGCCAGGGCCCGGTCCGCACGGTCTCCCGCACCCGCTCCGTGCCCGCGCTGCGCTCCACGACAACCTCCCGGAAGGATCCTAGCGCCGCCGTGTGGACAGTGTGTCCGGTACCGGGCGGGATGGCGGCGCCGTCGCGTAGGCTTCCGGCACCCGGTCGCCGATGCTGGCGGCCGCCGCCGAGCAAGGAGGCCTTGCCGCATGAGCCAGATCGATGCCTCGGACTTCTCGTCGCTGAGCGCCGCCGTGGAGCAGAGGTCCAACGAAGAGCTGGTCAACGCCATCCAGCAGCAGGACGGCGGCGTCGACGGGGTCCTCGAGAAGGTCTTCGCCGGCATGGCCGAGTCGTTCAGCGCGGCCAAGGCGGCCGGCCAGCAGGCCACCGTGCAGTACGAGATCAGCTCACCCGACGGCACCCACGAGTACGCCATGCGCATCGCCGACGGGCGCTGCGAGATCGCCAAGGGAAGGGCGGAGAGCCCGCGGGTCACCATCCGCATCGGCCTGGCCGACTTCCTGCGCCTGATCACCGGCAAGGCCAACGGCATGCAGCTGTTCATGACCGGCAAGCTCAAGGTGTCCGGCGACCTGTTCTTCGCCCAGACCTACCAGAGCTGGTTCGACCGGCCGCAGGCCTAGCGGATTCACGCCGAGGTGCAGCGGGCGGGTACCGGTCGACAGGCTCGGCCCGCCCGTAGCCGGTTACCTCCACTCCAGCTCGACCAGCACGGCCCGGTGGTCGGAGGCCGGGCCGCCGACGATGCGGGCGCCGCGGCGCCGCACGGTGGCACCCGCCCCGGCGGCCAGGACATGGTCGAGCTGGACCAGCGGGGCGTGGGACCCTGGCGGGCGGTTGCGGAAGGTGCCCCCGTGGACCAGCGGCCGCCACCCGGGCCGCGACAGCAGCCGCACCGCCGGCCACCACAGGTTGAGGTCGCCGAGGAGCAGGCGGGGCCCGCCCAGGTCGTCCAGGTGGCGCTGGAGGGCCCGTAGCTGGCCGAGGTTGGGGCCGGGCACGAAGCTCAGGTGGGTGCCGGCGACGGTCATCCGCCTGCCGCCGTCGGCCAGCCCGGCGACCAGGGCGACCCGCGGCTCGTCGCGGCCGCTCTGGGGCAGCAGCACGGTCTCCACCTGGTCGAGCGGCAGGCGCGACAGCAGCGCGATCCCGTAGGCGGTGCCGCCGGGATCGGGATCCCCGGGGGCCGGCGCCCGCCAGCCCTCGGGGCTGCCAGGGGTGCCGAGCAGGGCCGGGGCGTAGCGCCACTCCATGCCGAGCGCCCCGGCCAGCTGGCCGGCCTGGTCGGTCCGGTGGCTGCGGGGCTGGAAGCGGTCGACCTCCTGGAGCACCACCAGGTCGGCCTCAAGGCGGCGCAGGGTGGCCAGGGTGAGGTCCAGGTCGACCCTGGCCCCGTCCCAGGTCCGGCCGGCGAAGATGTTCCAGGTGGCCACCCGCAGGATCCGGGTCACGAGGTCAGCGTGACCCGGTCGCCGATGGCGACCCGGCCGCCGGCCACCACCCGGGCGTTGATTCCGAACAGGGCGTCCCGCTGCCGGTGCAGCCAGCGCAGCAGCTCCGGCCAGCGTCCGGGGCCGCCGGGGTCCCTGGTCGGGATCACGCAGCGGACGCACGGATGGAGCAGGGCCAGGGTGACCTCGCCGACCTGGAGCCGGCCACCTTCCCAGCGCTCCTCGGCGAACGCCGGGGCGTCCAGGTCCAGGTGCAGGTTGGGCCGGAAGCGGCGGAGGTCCAGGGGCCGGCCGAGGGCGGCCTCGGCGGCCCTGCGGGACGCCTCGGTGGTCACCAGCACCGACCGCTCGAGGTCCTGCTGGCCGGCCGGGTCGCGGTGCAGCCGGAGCGGAAGGTCGAGGTCGGCGGCCAGCGCCTCGGCCAGGCCAGGATCGTCCCAGCCCCAGACGGCGCCGTCCGGGGCGCGCAGGCTGGGCGGGGGCGGGGCCGCCGGGTCGAGGAGGTCGCCGGGCGCGTCGGGATAGGCGGCCGACCAGGCCAGCATGCGGGGCGCCTGCCTGACCGTGAGCCGACGGCCCTCGCGACCCTCGCGCTGGTCGAGCAGCGCATACGCGCGGTCGCCGCCGAGTCCGCGCCCGTCGAGGCGGGCAGCCTCCAGCGCCTCGCCGCCCAGCGACTTGACCGGCCAGCGCGCCAACCCGACCAGCACCCCGTCGGCCATCGCACCGCCTCCGCTCAGGGTCCGCCGGCCAGGCGGTGGTCGTAGAGCGGCTCCAGGCGGGGCTGGCCGTCGCCGTCCGCGGGGGTGACGGCCCGCTCGACCCGCAGCACGGCCGAGCGGCCCTCCAGCTCGAGCTCGCCCAGGTGGTTGTCGAACCTCGGCCCCTCGACCACCCGCCAGGCGATCGCCTCCGGCTCGACCCCGGCCCTGCGGGCCAGCCACCTGGTCACCGACCGGGCCGGGCGGCGGAACGCCCGCCGGTGGGCGGCCTGCTGGCTCGGCGGCAGCGGGTTGCGCAGCGGCGAGCAGACCGCCTGCCAGGCCGGGCTGTGGGCGCCCTCGATGCCGGGGAAGGAGAACTCGGCCAGGTAGGTGTGGTGGACGTCGCCGGAGAGCACCACCACCGAGCCTGGGGCCTCGCCCCGGTGGCCGGCCGAGACGGCCTCGATCAGCGCGGCCAGCCGGTCGAAGGAGTCGTTGAAGGCCGCCCAGTGCTCCAGGTCGATCCCCTGCCTGATCGCCTCGCCGGCCTTGGCCGCGACCCGGCCCCAGGCCCCGCCGGCGACGGCCTCGTTCCAGGCCTCCAGGTCGTGGGTGGCCGGCGCCAGGGCGAACGGCAGCGAGCTGGCCAGCAACAGGTGGTCGAAGTCGCCGGTGGTCTGCGCCTCGATCCAGGCCCACTCGTCGTCGTCGACCATCTCCCGGCGCGCGCCCTCCAGCACCCGCCCGCAGCGCGAGTCGATCACCACCAGGCGGGTCCGGCCGAAGTCGCGACGGTAGCTCCAGCGGCTTCCCTCGATCTCCCGGTCGGCGCGGAAGGCGAACTCGCGCAGCACCCTGGTGGCGTCGCCGGCCGTCCGCACCTTGGGCCAGACCGGGTCGTCCTCGAGGTCGTCCGGGGCGAGGTTGCCGAGATGCTGGTACAGCCAGTAGGAGGCGAGGCCGCTGGTGATCCGCTCGTCCCACCACGGCTGGCGGCGCATGTGCTCCACCCAGGCGGCCGAGGTGTTCCAGTCGTCGCTGATGTCGTGGTCGTCGAAGATCATGGCGGTGGGCACGGTCGACAGCAGCCAGCGCAGCACCGGGTCGCCCCATGCCTCCCAGTACAGGTGGGTGTACTCCTCGAAGTCGGCCACCTCGAGGCCCGGCGGCTGCTTGACGTCCCGGCGCGAGCGGATGAGCTCCTGCACCCGCGGCGAGGCGTCGTCGGCATAGATCTGGTCGCCGAGCAGCATCAGGAGGTCTGGCCAGGTGTCAGGGTCGGCGTCGCGCAGGCGCAGCGCGAACGCGTACAGCGCGTCGGCCCCCTTGCCCCGCTTGCGGTCGGCGGTCGGCGGCAGCGTCCACGGCGGCTCGTGGGGGGCCGCGACCCGGCAGGAGCCGAACGCCACCCGCAGCGGCCCGTTCCCGCCAAGGGTGCGGATGGTGCTCGGTGGGAACTCCGATCCTGCCTCGGGCCAGGCCTGTTCGCCGTCCAGGGTGACCGTGTACCGGTGGCGGCGACCCGGTTCCAGGCCGTCGATCTGGACCAGCGCGTAGTGGTGGCGCTCGACCTGGAAGGTGGGGGCGCGGCCTTGTGCCCGCGTGGCGGAGGGCGAAGCCGCCCCGCCGGGCGGGTGGCCGACCACCTCGACCTCGGCGGCCGCGTCGGTCTCGACCCAGACGGTCGCCTGGGTCTCCCCCACATAGCGCAGCAGCGGACCAAGGACGAGCTTCGGCATCCTCAGATGCTACGCCCGCCCGGCGGCCGGCAAGAGCACACCCGTGCTGGACGCGCTCGGGCCGGGCTGGGACCATCTCGCTGCTGATTGGTTCTCGCCCGGGGAGTTGGCACATGGATGAACCGCGTCCGACCAGGGCCGACAAGTTCAGCTTCGGCCTGTGGACGGTCGGCTGGCAGGCCAGGGACCCGTTCGGCGACGCCACCAGGCCGCCGCTCGACCCGGTGGAGGCGGTCCACCGCCTGGCCGAGCTCGGCGCCTTCGGCGTCACCTTCCACGACGACGACCTGATCCCGTTCGGCGCCGGCGGCGAGGAGCGGGAGCGGCACATCAAGCGGTTCCGGGAGGCGCTGGAGGCGACCGGGCTGGTGGTGCCGATGGCCACCACCAACACCTTCACCCACCCGGTGTTCAGGGACGGGGCGTTCACCGCCAACGACCGCGACGTGCGCCGGTACGCGCTGCGCAAGGTCATGCGCAACCTCGACCTGGCGGCCGAGCTGGGGGCCAGGACCTACGTGTTCTGGGGCGGGCGCGAGGGTGCCGAGACCGACGCCGCCAAGGACGTCCGGGTCGCCCTCGACCGCTACAAGGAAGGCCTTGACCTGCTCTGCCAGTACGTCGTCGACCGGGGCTACGACCTTCGGTTCGCGATCGAGCCCAAGCCCAACGAGCCCCGCGGCGACATCCTGCTCCCCACCGTCGGCCACGCCCTGGCCTTCATCGGGTCGCTGGAGCACGCCGACATGGTGGGGCTCAACCCCGAGGTCGGGCACGAGCAGATGGCCGGGCTCAACTTCGTGCACGGGATCGCCCAGGCGCTGTGGCACGGCAAGCTGTTCCACATCGACCTCAACGGCCAGCACGGGGCCAAGTACGACCAGGACCTGGTCTTCGGCCATGGCGACGTCAAGAGCGCGTTCTTCCTGGTCGACCTGCTCGAGCACGGCGGCTACCAAGGCCCGCGGCACTTCGACTACAAGCCGATGCGCACCGAGGACCCCGCCGACGTCTGGGTCAGCGCGGCCGCCAACATGCGCACCTATCTGCTGCTCAGGCAGCGCGCGGCGGCGTTCCGGGCCGACCCGGAGGTGCAGGCGGCGATGACCGCGGCCAGGGTGCCCGAGCTGGCCAGGCCGACCCTGGCCGAGGGCGAGACCTGGTCGGAGCTGCTGGCCGACCGGGCCGCCTTCGAGGACTTCGACGTCCAGGCGGCCGGCCAGCGGGGCATGCACTACGCCGCGCTGGACCAGCTGGCCGTCGAGCATCTGCTGGGGGCCCGCTCTTGACCCTGGTCGCCGGGTTCGACTCCTCCACCCAGGCGTGCAAGGTGGTGGTCCGCGACGCCGACACCGGCGAGCTCCGGCGCGAGGGCCGGGCACCCCATCCCGACGGGACCGAGGTCGACCCGGCCGCCTGGTGGCAGGCCCTGCAGGCCGCCGTCGACGCCGCCGGCGGGCTGGACGACGTGGCCGCGGTCGCCGTCGGCGCCCAGCAGCACGGCATGGTCTGCCTGGACCAGTCCGGTGCGGTGGTGCGCCCGGCCCTGCTCTGGAACGACACCCGCTCGGCCGGAGCGGCCGCCGACCTGGTCGCCGAGGGCGGCGGGCCGGGGGTGTGGGCCCAGGCGGTCGGCTCGGTGCCGGTGGCCTCGTTCACCGTGACCAAGCTGCGCTGGCTGGCCGACCACGAGCCGGCGGCGGCGGCCAGGGTCGCCGCCGTCTGCCTGCCCCACGACTGGCTGACCTGGCGGCTTGCCGGGGCCACACAGCCGGAGGCGCTGACCACCGACCGGGGCGACGCCAGCGGCACCGGGTACTGGTCGCCGGCCGCCGGGTCCTACCGCCCCGACCTGCTCCGGCTCGCCTTCGGCCGCGAGGTGCTGCTGCCCGCCGTGCTCGACCCGGCCGCCGCCGGCGAGGCGGCCGGGGGCGCGGTGCTCGCCCCAGGGACCGGCGACAACATGGCCGCCGCGCTCGGCCTCGGCGCCCGGCCGGGGGACGTCGTCGTCTCGATCGGCACGTCCGGCACCGTGTTCGCCGTCTCCGAGTCGGCGGCCGCCGACCCCTCGGGGGCGGTGGCCGGGTTCGCCGACGCCACCGGCCGGTTCCTGCCGCTGGTCTGCACCCTCAACGCCGCCCGGGTGCTCGACGCCGCGGCGCGCCTGCTCGGCGTCGGCCACGACGAGCTCTCCCGGCTGGCGCTCGCCGCCCCCGCCGGCGCCGACG
>DATHIG010000874.1:0-2325 GCA_035490035.1 Actinomycetes bacterium | reverse complement strand
GACTCTGCCATCGGGCTGGAAGGTCGACCAGGGGACGACTCGGAGCTACCACCAGTTCGGCCAGCCGTGGCTGGTGCTCTCTCCAGGCGGACGGCCTCCCTCGGCCAGCGATGACCGGCGGATCACCATCCACACCGCCGTCACCCCGCCGAACGAGTATCCGGGCAAGCCGACGACCGGCCCGGTCAACCATCTGGGCGGCCAGTCGTTCTCCACCCTCTCCGGGCGCAGGGCCTCCGGCCGCCGGGCCGACGGTCGCGCCTTCATCAGCGGCGACCAGGGCGGTGTGCTCGGCTACATGATCGCCTGGCCCTACCGGTGCGACCCTGGCGTGCCCTGCCCGGAGGCGGCACGCTGGCGGGTCCTCGAGCTCGACGTCGAGGGCACCGGCCGGCAGGAGGGGCTCAAGGTGCGGGCAGTGGTGCGCCAGCTGGTCGAGTCGATCCGCCCGATCACCAACGCCCTCCCGAAGGCCGGCGGGCAAAGCGTGCCCGAGGAGCCGGGGCTGTTCGCCGACGACCCGGTCGTCGTCGGTCACGGCGGGGAGGGTGACTACGCTTGGGAGGTCCGTGCCCGGAAGGGCTCCGGCCAGGACTTCTGGATCGAGACCGGGCACCAGGACGGCAAGCTCTGGTACGGCGGGCTGTACCAGAAGCCGTCACGCGAGGAGCAGCAGGCCAGCATCCACTGCGTGCCGTCGCGGGAACGGGCGACCGCCGCGCTGGTCTCCGGGTACGGGTCCGAGGCGGTCGCCAAGGTCGTGGTCGAGCTGGAGGGCCGGCCGTCCGTGGAGGTCCCGACCTTCCAGCGCAAGGGGTTCCCGTTCGCCTTCTGGGTGCTCGCCCCCATCCCCCTCGACGTCATGCCGCTGGCGTTCACCAGCTTCGACGCCGGCGGGCAGCAGATCGCCCGATCCACCGAGTTCGCTGGCTATCCCGGCGGCTGCCGCCCCTGACCGCGACCTGAGAGCCGAAGCTGCGTGAGAGCCGGAGCTACGTTAAGCGCATGACGCCCCCGGGAGGATCACACCGGGGGCGTTATGCGTCAGCGCTCGCAGCGGATCCGGGCCATCGAGTTACTGACGCGGTGACAGATGACCGTACTGGCCGGCTGGTCCAGGCAGCCGAAGATGGCCTGCTCCTGGTCGCAGACCGAAGCCTGGTTAGGACTGACCGCCAACGTGGTTCCTCTGGTCGCAGTCGAAGCGACCTGACACCAGCCAGTAGCCCTGTTGCAGGGCACTGAGCTGCGGATCCGGTGGCGCGCGACGATGCGTTCGAAGAACGACGCCCAAGCTCGTTTAGCGCACGCTCGTGATGGAGCCGTTTCAACGATCGGCTATTGCCATGCGACAGCTTTGCGGTCTGCCCGGCTGTCAGGGCTCCTCGGCGATTGCCGGCTGTTCCCGGTCAGGCCGTGGCGGGCCGTTTGCTGTTCTGGCGCGGGCGGCGCTTGCGCGGAGCACCGGCCGCCCCGGTGGTGGACCCAGGCTTGCGGCCACGCTTCTTCAGCGTCTTGCCCACACTTTGCAACTTCAGGGCACGGTAGTTCTTCTCGGAGATGTCGAGCTGTTGGGTTGAGCCGTCCGGGTGACGGATCGACAGCTGATACACCTGACCCACCGGGATCTCGGACTGGTCGATGTCCGAGACGTACATCGTGATCGTCTTGGTTCCCACTGGGACTCCTTTGTCGGCCGCTCGGCGATTGGGAACCGATGCGGCGCCCGTTCGGTGATGATAACCATAGCGGCGCGGCAAGTAACCGCCGCCCAATCTCTATCGACCACTCCCTAAAGCGACTCAACTACGTGGCTAAATCCCAGCCGGCATCCCGGTAGGCGCCAACCGCCTCCCTGGTCGCGTACGCTCTACCTACCACACAGCAGGCATCAGGCGGGGACCGCCACCTCAACTTCTACGGGAACCGGGACAACCTCCCAGCCTGGCGGTGCGCAGGTCGCCGAGCAGTGAGGCCAGCGGGCTCGGTGAGGTGGAGACGACGCCGCGACCGCCCCAGGTCCTACCAGGTCGCCTGACGGCTGGACGACGACTCCCAGGGCTCCAAGTCCTTCGCGACACTGTCGCTGACCTAGCTCCCGAACATTGAGGTGTGGCCGACTCGTTGGTTATGCTGCCGACCGATGGTGGGGTTCCCAGCGGTGTTGGCATGACGGCCCCGGCCGGCCTCGGGCGGGGTGAGCGTGCGCCCGACCTGGTGCTGGCCTCCAGGGACGGGACGCCGACGCGGTACTACGCGCACGCGGGCGGCCGGCCGGCGCTGCTGGTGCTGGCCGACGAGGCGTGCGTGGCGCGGCTGCACGCG
>DATHIG010000873.1:0-5258 GCA_035490035.1 Actinomycetes bacterium | reverse complement strand
ACGATCCGGCAGGGCATCCGGAGGTCGCCGGCCATGCTACAGCGCGCGCTCCCGGTCGCGCCGTTGGGGAACTCCAGGTCGGCGTCCAGCCACTCGTCGACGCCGGGACGGCCGGCCCGCTCGCCGCCGCGGGCGGCGACCAGGCGGGGTGGGCCGCCGGCCCAGGGCGCCAGCATCCGGTGGGCGTGCAGGCTGTAGCAGCCCAGGTCCATCAGCGCACCGCCCGCCAGCTCCAGCGACCAGCGCGGGTCGTCGTCGCCGGGGGCGGGGATGACCAGGTCGGCCTCGACGTGGCGCAGCCGGCCCAGCTCGCCGGTGGCCAGCAGCTCTTGCAGGCGGCGGGTCACCGGGTGGTAGAGGTAGTGGAAGCCCTCCAGGAACGTTACACCGGCCGCGGTGGCGGCGTCGCGGACCTCGCGGGCCTCGGCGGCGTTGCTGGCCGAGGGCTTCTCGGTCAGCACGTGCTTGCCGGCCGTGATCGCGGCCAGGTTCCAGGGGCCGTGGAGGCCGTTGGCGAGCGGGTTGTAGACGACCTCCACCTCGGGGTCGGCGACCACGTCGGCGTAGCTGCCGAGCACCCGCTCGACCCCGTGCTCGACGGCGAACGCCTCGGCCCGGCGCCGGTCGCGGGCGGCGACCGCCACCAGCCGGTCGCTGGTGGTGCGGGTGGGGCCGACGATCGCCAGTCCGGCGATCCGCGCGGCGCCGAGGACACCGATGCGCAGGGGCTCCATTCGCTCCTCCCTACCGGGTGCGGCGCAGCGCGGCGCGGAGGTACTCGGCGCTGGTCCAGACGTCGGCGACCGGTCCCTCGCCGCGTGGCTCCTCGGCGAGGATGGCGTCCTGCTCCAGGGTGTACCAGCCGTCGTAGCCCTGCGCCCGCAGGTGCTCCACGATGGCGGTGACATCGACGTCGCCGGTCCCTAGCGGCCGGTACATCCCCCGGCGGATGCCCTCGGTGTAGGTGAGCTGGCCGGACTGGACCTGCCGGGCCTTTGCGGCGGCCACGTCCTTGAAGTGGACGTGGGCGATCCGTTGCGGTGCCTGCCTGGTCAGCTCGGCCGGGTCGGTGCCGCCGATCAGCAGGTGCCCGGTGTCCAGGCACAGGGCGATGGAGGAGCCCTCCAGCACTTGCTGGACCTCCTCGCCGTTCTCGACCATGGTGCCGACGTGGGGATGCAGCACCGCCCGGACGCCCCGGCTCGCGGCCAGTGCGCTGAGACGGTCCAGGTTGGCCAGCAGCACCCTCCAGCCGTCCTCGTCGAGGGTGGGACGGGTGTCGTAGCCCTCCTGGCCGGTGGTGGCCGACAGCACCAGGACGCCCGCGCCCGAGGCCTCGTAGTTGTCCAGGAGCCGGTCGACCTCGGGCACCGGGTCGTGGTCGGCCACGTGCAGCAGCAGCGGGGTGAACCCGCCGACGGCCTGCAGCCCGTGGTGGTCCAGGACCTGGGCCATGGCCTGCGGCTGGCTGGGCAGGAACCCCTCGGGGCCGAGCTCGGTCGCGGTCAGGCCGACCTCGCGCATCTCGGCCAGCACCCGGTCGGGACGGAGCTGGTAGCCCCAGCCGGGCACCTCGCAGACCCCCCAGGAGATGGGGGCGCCGGCGATCTTGTCCGGCTGTTCGGCGATTGGCTGGCTGGTGCTCATGGCTTCACCTCATCGATCCGGACCGGCCGGTGCTCGCGCAGCGACAGCCCGCAGGCCTCAGCGATCAGGTCGGCTTCCAGGGCGTCCTCGACCGTGCACGGGGAGCGGCGGTCCCCGGCGACGAGCTCAGTGAACACGTCCAGCTCGGCCTGGTAGGCGGGCAGGAACCGGTCCATGAACAGCCGGTGGGGCACGCCGATCGGGAAGGTAGCCAGGGGCTCGACCGAGCGCAGCGGCAGCTTCTTCTCCAGGCCGACCGCGATGCTGTCCTTGGAGCCGTGCACCTCCAGCCGGACGTCGTAGCCGCGCGGGTTGTAGCGGGTGTTGGACACCAGCGCCAGGGCGCCGTCGTCGAGGGTGAGCACGGCGGCCGCGGTGTCGACGTCGCCGGCGGCGGCGAAGAACTCGGCCCCGCGGTTGCTGCCGGTGGCGTAGACCTCGACCACTTCGCGGCCGGTCACCCAGCGGATGATGTCGAAGTCGTGGACGCCGCAGTCCCGGAAGATCCCGCCGGAGGCGGCCACGTACTCGGGGGTCGGGGGCGCCGGGTCCAGCGTCGTCGAGCGGACGGTGTGCAGCCATCCCAGCTCGCCGTGGGCGACCGCGTCATGTGCGGCCTGGTAGGCGGCGTCGAAGCGCCGCTGGTAGCCGATCTGCACGGGAACGTCCGAAGCCTGCACCCGCTGGAGCACCTCGACGCCCTCGGCGATGGTGCGGGCCAGGGGCTTCTCGCAGAACACCGGGAGCCCGGCGTCGATCGCGGCGACGATCAGCTCAGGGTGGGCGTCGGTGCTGGCCGCGATGACGACGCCGTCGAGGCCCGACTTGAGCAGGGCGTCCGGCGAGGCGGCCGGCTCCGCACTGACGCGCTCGGCCACCTTCTTGGTCAGCGAGGGGATGATGTCGGCGACGACGAGGGAGTCGACCAGTGGCAGGCTGGCCAGGGTGTCGGCGTGGAACTCGCCGATCCTGCCGAGCCCGAGCAGTCCGAGGCGCATGGTGATCCACCTTTCGTTTGCGCGCATGAGCGGGCGGTGAGGACGGCGCTGGTCGCTACTCCTCCTTTGGGTTCGCCACCGCTGCCGGCTGTCGGCCGGCGAGCACGTCGGTGACCCCGCGGGCGGCGTCGGCGAAGGTGGCCGCGGTGGCGCAGCGGGTCAGCCCCATGAGATGCGGGGTGAGCACCACGTCGGGGTGGTCGAACAGGGGATGGTGCCGCGGGGGTTCGGGGTCGAAGACGTCCAGGCCGACCCCGGCGAGCCGTCCCGCCTCCAGCGCCGCCAGCACGGCGTCGAGGTCCAGCAGGCCGCCGCGCCCGCAGTTGACCAGGACCGCCCCGGGCCGGACGCCGGCCAGGAAGGCTTCGTCGACCAGGTGGTGGGTCTGGGGGGTCAGAGGCGCGTGCAGGGTCAGGACGTCGCTGGCGGCGGCGAGCGCCCCGAGGTCCGGGCAGTCGAGGTCGGGGGGTGGTGGACTGACCGGGTCGTGGGCCAGCACCCGCATCCCGAAGGCGGCGGCGAGCTCGCCGACCCGGCGGCCGATGCGCCCGTAGCCGACGATGCCGATGGTGGCGCCGTCGAGGTCGCCGACCGGCACCCGGCCACGCTCGGCCCAGCGGCCGTCGCGGACCAGGTCGGTGAGTGGCCCCAACCGCTTGACGAGATGGAGCGCCAGGGCCAGGACGCCTTCGGCAACGGCACGGGTGCCACTACCGGGCGTGACGACGACGGTGACGCCGCGGGCGCTGGCCGCCTCCAGGTCGACCAGGTCGACACCGACGCCGGTGCGGGCGACGACCCGCAGCCTCGGCGCGCGGTCGAAGAACTCGGCGTCCACCACCGCGTCGGCGCGGGCGATGGCCCCAACGGCCACGGCGAGCTGCTCCGCGCTCGGCTCGGCCACGAACGAGACCCCGTCACCGAGGACCCCGGCGACCAGGGCCGGGTCCACCGGGCCGAGGGCGACCACCACGGGACGGTCAGCGGCCATCGTCGGTCAGCTCCAGTTGTGCTGCGGCCGTGGTAGAGGCTGCGGCGGCGGCCTCGCGCACGGGGAGGAGCCGGAAGTCCTCGGAGAGGATCTCGACCCCCCAGGGCCCGGTCCAGCCGGCGGCGCGGAGCGCCCGGATGCACCCTCGCAGGTCGAAGGAGCCCTGCCCGCACAGGCGCCGGCGGTTGGCGGTGTCCTCGAACAAGGTGCCGACCTGGACGGCGTCGGCGTCGCAGAGTTCGACGCCCACGATGCTACGCAGCGGGACCGTCGCGAGCTCGGCCGGCGGGGTCCTGGCCCGCTCGGTGTGCCAGACGTCGATGATGAGGCCGCCGGCGTCGTGGCCCGCGTCCCGCACCAGCCGGAGGCCGTCGTGGACCGTCTTGATGTTCGACCAGGGAAGGAACTCCAGCCCGACCCTGGTCCCGGCTCGGTGGGCGTCCTCGGCGAGGCCGGCGAACTCCGTCACCCAGCGGTCGTGGTCCCAGGGTTGGTCGGCGACGTCGGGCCCGACCTTGATGTGCCGAGCACCGAGCGCTTCGGCCGCCGACAGGAGCTTGCTCCGGACCGTGTCGGACCGCTGCCGCCGTGGCCCGTCGGCCCACCAGTCGGTGAGGAGCTCCAGCTCCAGGTGGACGAGGCCGTTGTCCCGGAGCATCGAGCGGATCCCGGCCATGCCGTAGTCGCGCTCGGCCACGAGCAGGTCGGCGTAGACCAGCCCGAATCCACGAAACCCCGCTGTGGCTGCGGCCTCGACCCGTTCCGGCAGCGGGATCGGGCTTTGCTCGTCGCCGCGCAACGGTGCCGCGTCGCCCGCGGTCGTCCAACAGGTCGCCAGCAGGTCCTCCCGCGACAGCTGGTCCATGCCGGTCACCCCCGCCGGGCCGCGGTCGTGCCGGCCACGGCGGGGACCTTGTGCCAGGTGCCGGTGGCGGCGGAGCGCTCGGCCGCCGCCACCACCTCGGCCGCCGACAGCGCGTCGTCGACCGAGCAGTTGCGCCGCTCCCCGCCGGCGACGGCGACCAGGAACTTGTTGGCCTCGGTGACCTTGAGGTCGTCGTAGCCCATGGCGATCCCTGGGCCCGGCTGGAAGCGGGCGTAGTCACCCAGGTGGGCGTTGCCCAGCACGGTGGTGTAGCCCTGGTGGGGGCCGTCGCGGCCCTGGCACACTCGCAGCTGGTTCATCTGCTCGAAGTTCCAGGCCAGCGAGCCGTCGGTGCCATAGATCTCGAAGCCCAGCCCACATTGGGGGCCGACGATGGTGCGGGACGCCTCCAGGGTGCCGACCGCTCCCGCCCCCGTGGCGTCGTCGGCGAACCGCACCAGGGTGGCCGCGTAGTCCTCGTTTTGGACCGTGCCCAGCTCGCCATCCTCGATCACCGCGAAGTGGGTCGCCGAACCCATCGGCAGGATCGGCCGCTGGGCGTACACGGTGCTGGTCAGCGCGGTGACCTCGGCGACCGGGCCGACCAGGTACTGCATCAGGTCGACCACGTGGCTGAGCAGGTCACCCAGGGCGCCGCTGCCGGCCAGCTGCCGGTCGAAGCGCCATGACAGCGCCCCCTTGGGCTCGGAGGCATACCCGGAGAAGAACACCGAGCGGAGATTGGTGATCCGGCCCA
>DATHIG010000872.1:0-8206 GCA_035490035.1 Actinomycetes bacterium | reverse complement strand
TGCGAGGTCGCGCATGGGGACCTCCCGCTGCTTGCCGAAGTCGATCAGCTTGCCGTCCAGGCCGTGACGGAAGGCGCGGAACTTGTTCTCGTGGATGAGCTGGGGCGGGTACCTGCGGAAGCCCAGGTTCTGCGACCGCAGCTTGAGCAGCTTGGCGCAGATGGCCTGGACCAGCGCGGCCAGGCAGATCACCTCGTCGACCTTGGTGACGGCGTCGCAGATGCGGAACTCGATCGTCGGATACTGCCAATGCGGCCGCAGGTCCCACCAGATGCTCTTGCCGGTGTCGATCGTGTTGGTCTTGACCAGCAGCGCCACGTAGTTGTCGAAGTCGGCGTGGGAGCTGAACTCGGGCGGGATGCCGCTGCGCGGGAAGCGCGACCAGATCACGCTGCGGTACGACTTCAGGCCGGTCTTCCGATTCAGCCAGAACGGGCTCGAGGTCGACAGGGCGAGCAGGTGGGGCAGGAAGTAGCGGGCCTCGTTCATGACCTCGATGCGCGCCTCCGGGTCGGGGATGCCAACGTGCACGTGCATCCCGAAGATCAGCAGCTCCCGGACCAGGTCCTGCATCTCGGCCTCGAACAGCTTGTAGCGCTCCATCTCGGTGACCCGCTGGTCCTGCCAGTGGGAGAAGGGATGGGTGCCGGCCGAGGCCATCCGCAGCCCCTCCGGGCCGAGCAGGCCGGCCAGCCCCCCACGCAGCCGCAGCACCTCGGCCCGGGCCTCGCCGACGTTCGCGCAGATCTGTGTGCCGACCTCGACCACCGACTGCAGCATCTCGGCACGCACGTCGTCCACCAGCGAGGTGGTCCGGGCGGCGGCCAGCAGCGTGTCGATGTGGGCCTTGAGCTCCCCACCGGCGTCGACGATCTGGAACTCTTCCTCGATACCGATGGTGAGCGGCTGCTCGGTCATGGAAACCTCCCCGCTGTGTCGGCAACAGCATGCCCGCCTGACGGGCCCACAACCAGCCGCCGGATCGCACCCTACTGCTCCGAGCTGTCCCGGCTGGCCGGGAGGCGGCGCTGGACCCGGCCGAGGAGGCCGCCGGCGCTCTGGGCCCAGGTGCGCTCGCCCATGACCCACAGCCAGAGCTCTCTGCGGTAGCCGGTGACGATCTCACCGAACCGGTCCCGGCCCATGCCGGCTGGTTCCAGCGCCGGGCCCCAGCGCTCCCAGAGGGGGTCGGCGATCCAGGAACCGGCGTCGAGCGTCGCCGCCCCACGCTCGGGCGACTGCTCGATCAGGGCCCGGATGCTGCTGCGCAGCTCGACCGGCTCCTCGGGAAGCGAGATGCCCTGGTGGCTCACCGGTCGCGGACGACCGGGGCCCGGTCGGTGCCGGCGTACTGGTCGACGTGCTCGGCGAAGTCGATGAACAGCGGCGCCGACGGGTCGAGCGGTCGCTTGAGGCTACGGGTGGCGATCTTGCGGTCGAGGGCGTCGAGCTTGTGGAGCGCCTCCACCCGGTCGAGGTCGCGCAGCTCCAGGCGGTGGCGGACGCGCTCGAAGGCGACCCGGCCGGCCGGGGTGCGGACCAGCACGCTGGAGTAGCCGTCCTCGCTGCCAACGCTCCCGATCGAGAGGTCGGCGGCGCGCCCGAGGAAGTCGGCGCATTCGTCGCAGCCTTTCAGGGCGGCGCCGTGGAAGTCCCGGACCGGCTCGTCGACCAGGACCTGGCCGCCGGTGTCCTCGACGATCATGCGGCCGTGGATCACGTCCACCTTGCCGACCTTCTCCAGCGGGATGCCGCGCTGGCGCTGGACCTCCTCGACCATCAGCTTCTGGTAGTTGAAGCTCTTGGTGCACAGCAGGGCGATGGTCAGGGCGACCGCGTCGACCCGGGACGCCCCCCAGGTCCAGGGCCGGGCCTGCATCGCCCGGATGGCCTCGACCTCGCACGGGGTGCCGACCACCGCGATGCGCGGCTGGGCCGGCAGGTCATGGCCGGAGAGGTCGAGGGCGGCCAGAGCCAGGGTCTGGTTGTAGAAGCTGCCGGCGCACTCGACCACCTCGGCCGGGGTCTTGGCCAGGAACGGCTCGCCCTTCCAGGGCTCGGTGGGGCTCTCGCGGGCCAGCAGCGCGCCGTCGAGGTCGCCCGCCTCCAGCAGCGCGATCAGCAGCGCGCTGACCACCCCGCCATCCTGGGCCCCTGGCAGCTGGGGCCGGACCCGTGCCGTGTAGGTCTCGTCCACCCGCCCGAGCCCGAGGCCGGCCGCTCCGGGTGCGCCGGTGATCTTCCACTCGGCCCCGTCCGACCCGGCGACCGGCAGCGACCAGGTGGCCTCGTGGCGCATGCCGCCGCGGGGGCAGAAGTCCCAGCACAGCGAGCAGCCGGTGCACATCTTGACCAGCTTGGGGAGGCCGTCGGCGCCGATCCCGATGGAGTCGCTGGGGCAGGCGGCGATGCAGGCCCCGCACTGGACACAACGGTCGGCGTCGATGACGGCCTGCTCCAGCTCCCAGAACCAGATCTTGCCTGGGGCCTCGTCGATGTCGTTCATCTCGTCGCGGATCTTGTACCCGGCCATCAGGGCCGCCCTCCTTGCAGGGTCGCTCGCAGCTCGGCGTTGGGCAGCCGGCGCGCCCACTGGTGGAACCTCTCGCCGCCGCGGCGCTCGGCGCGGTAGCGGGTGAGGAGGGCGGCCAGGGCCTCGGGCAGCTCGTCGACCGGCTTGGCCCCCTCGACCCAGTCGACGAAGGCGGCGTCGGTGCCGAGGCTTCCGCCCAGCCCGATGTCGACGGCCTCCAGGATCTGGTCGCCGCGGTGCGCGGTCTCGCCGCGGAAGCCGATGTCGGCGATCTGGGGCTGCGCGCACGATGCCGGGCAGCCGGAGAAGTGCAGCCGCACCACGCCGTCGCCGGACTCGTCGGGACCGAGTCGGCGGTCCAGCTCCCGGGCCCACTGGGCGGCCCTGGCCTTGGTCTCGACGAGCGCGAACCGGCAGAACTCGCTGCCGGTGCAGGCGACCACTCCCCGCTCGAAGGCGCCGGGGGCCGGCGAGTGCTCGGCCAGCGGCGGCTCGGCCAGCAGCGCGCCCACCCGCCGCTCGGGCACACCGGTGAGGATCAGGTTCTGGTCGGTGGCCAGCCGAAGCTGGCCGTCGCCGTACCGGCCGGCCAGGCGGGCCGCCTCGACCAGGTTGCGCCCCGACATGCGGCCGACGGTGACGTTGAGGCCGACATAGCAGCGGCCGGGCTGCCGCTGCGGGTGCACGCCGATGTGGTCGCCGCGGTAGCGGCGGGTGAGGGCCTCGCCGGCCTCCTGGAGCGGGAACGCGGCCCGCTCGGCCAGCTCGGCCCGGAACCGCTCGGGGCCGAGCTCCTGCACCAGGTAGCGCATCCGGGCCAGGCCGCGGTTCTCGCGGTTGCCGAGCTCGCCGAAGAGCTGGGCGATGGCCCGGAACAGCTCGACCACCTGGTCGGGGTCGGGGGCGACGAACACGTCGATGTCGGAGGCCATGCGCGGGCCGTCCGACAGTCCCCCGCCGACCAGCAGGTTGCAGCCGACCGTGCCGTCGTCCAGCCGGGCCGGCCACAGCCCGATGTCGTTGATCTCGGCCTGGGCGCAGTCCTCCCGGCAGCCGGTGACGCTCAGCTTGAACTTGCGCGGCAGGTTGGCGTACTCGCGGTTGCCGGTGAAGTAGGCGGAGACCGCCGCGGCCAGCGGGTGGGCGTCGAAGACCTCGTCGGCGTCCAGACCGGACACCGGGCAGCAGAGCACGTTGCGGGCCGAGTCGCCGCAGGCCTGCACGGTGGTCATGCCCACAGCTTCCAGCCGGGACCAGATCTCGGGGACGGCGCCGATCCTGATCCAGTGGAGCTGGATGTCCTGGCGGGTGGTGATGTCCAGGTAGGCATCGCCGAACACCGGGTTGGGCGCCGGGCCGCGGGCGAACTCGTCGGCGACCTCGCCGACGACCCGCGCCTGGTCGGCATCCAGCCGCCCACCGGGGACCTTGATGCGGAGCATGAACGCGTCGCCGCTCTGGCGCTGCGGGTACAGGCCGACCCATTTCAGGCGCTCGACCTCTCCCGGGACGGTCTTGATGGCCTCGGGGCCCTCGCGCGCGTAGCGGTCAACGACCGCGTCGCGCACGTCGAGCGGGTGCCGCTCCAGCTTCCACTGCTCGACCTGGTTGAGCTCCTTGATCTTCCTCAGGTAGCGCATCCTCAACCCTTCACCGACGCCGGGAGACGGGTGTGCAGGCCGCACTCCTTGTCCGAGCCGGCTTCCCACCACCAGCGACCTGCCCGTTCGTCCTCGCCGGGCAGCACCGCCCGGGTGCACGGCGCGCAGCCGATGCTGGCGTAGCCCTGCTCGTAGAGCGGGTGCAGCGGCACCTGGTTGGCCCGGGCGTAGGCCCACACCTGCTCGCGGGTCCAGTCGGCCAGCGGGTTGAGCTTCACCATCCCGCCGTGCGCCGGGTCGGGCTCGACCTTGGCGGCGCCGGCCCGGGCTGGCCCCCCGTCGCGGCGCAGCCCCGACGACCAGGCGTCCAGCCCGGCCAGGGCGCGGCCCAGCGGGTCGACCTTGCGCACCTGGCAGCACAGGCGGCGCAGGGCCTGGTCGCGCCGGAACAGGTTCGGCCCGTGCTCGGCGGCCATCGCCGCCAGCGCCTCCGGGTCGGGCGTGACCAGCTCGACCCGGACGCCGAACCGGGCCCGGACGGCCTCGATGATCTGGTAGGTCTCCTCCGGCAGCCTCCCGGTGTCAAGGGTGAGCACCCGGACGGCCGGGTCGAGCTGGCGGGCCAGGTCGAGCACGACCATGCCCTCGACCTGGAACGAGGTGACGATCGCGAACCGGTCGCCGAACTCGCCGAGCGCCCAGGCCAGCAGCTCCTCGGCCGGCCGAGCCTCGAGGCGCGCGGCCGCCGCCGCGATCCCTGGCTGGGTGAGCCTGGCCATCAGGCCACCTCCCGTCGCTTCCGGTAGCCGTCGGCGAGCAGGCGGGCGACCTCGGGACGGGAGAGCTCGGGCGGGGGCAGCTGGCCGCTGCCGAGCAGGTCCCGCACGGCCGTGCCGGACAGCTGCACCCGGGCCCTGGCCGGGTGCGGGCAGGTCCGGCTGGTGCCCATGCCCTCGCAGCGGCGGCAGAAGAAGGCGTGCTCGAAGCGGAGCGGCTGGATGCCGAGCTCGCCGGCGTCGTAGGCGTCGAACGCCTCCTGGGCGGCGTAGGTGCCGTAGTAGCTGCCGACCCCGGCGTGGTCTCGCCCGACGATGAAATGGGTGCAGCCGTAGTTCTTGCGCACCAGCGCGTGGAACACCGCCTCCCGCGGCCCGGCGTAGCGCATGGCCGCCGGGAACGCGCTGAGCAGCACCCGCTCGTCCGGGTAGTAGCCGTCGAGCAGCACCCGGTAGCAGGCCATCCGCAGCGCGGCGGGCACGTCGTCGCCTTTCGTCTCCCCGACCAGCGGGTGCAGCAGCAGCCCGTCCACCTGTTCCAGCGCCACCTTGTGCAGGTACTCGTGGGCGCGGTGGACCGGGTTGCGGGTCTGGAAGCCGGCCAGCGTCCGCCAGCCCCTGGCCGCCGCCTCGGCCCGGACCTGGGCCGGGGTGAGCCGCGGCCCCAACTCGGCCGGGGCCGCCGGCAGCGCCCGGTCCGCGCCGACCAGGCGCTCGGTCAGGCGCCCGCCGTGCGGGCTCGGCGGCGACACCAGACTCGACGGCGACACCGGGCTGCTCGGGGCCGCGGTCATGGTCGGCTCCCCGCCAGCTCCAGGGCCGGCCGGCCGTCGAGCAGGGCGAGCACGCGGGAGGCCGACGCCTCCGGCGGTTCGCCGGCGGTGTCGAGCACCAGCTCTGGGGCGAGCGGCGGCTCGTACGGGTCGTCGACCCCGGTGAGGCCGCGCAGCTCCCCCCGGGCCTGCCTGGCGTAGAGCCCCTTGACGTCACGGGCCTGGCAGGTGGCCAGGTCGGCGGCCACGTGCACCTCGACGAAGCCGCCGGCGCGGCCGATGCCGGTCCGGACCTCGTCGCGGACCGCCCGGTAGGGCGAGACGGCCGAGACCAGGACGATCACGCCGTGGCCGGTCAGGAGCCCGGCGACGTAGCCGATGCGGCGGATGTTCTCGTCCCGGTCGGCCTTGGAGAAGCCAAGGTCGCGTGACAGGTGGGTGCGGACCACGTCGCCGTCCAGCAGCTCGACCGGCCGTCCGCGTTCGGCCAGCCGCCGCCCGACCAGGTTGGCGACGGTGGTCTTGCCGGCCGAGGGCAGGCCGGTGAACCAGACGGTGACCCCTTGGTGGGTCGGGCGCGGCGGCGCCTTGGTGGCGAGAGCCACGGTGTGATGTCCTCTCGACGCGCGGGAACAAGGTCCGGACGGCCCGGGCGGTCGAGGAACCAGCTGCGCGTTAGGTCGCGCGGCGTGACCGCCGGGCCCCGGGACACGCGCAACGAACGACACGCCCGTAGTCGAGCGCGCGGTTGCGGGTGAGGCGAACGCCGGTCATAGGCCAACACGTTGCCGGAGAACGCCCGAGTCTGTCAACGGCCGGCCCACCGCGCGGTCAGGTGCCCCGCCGGTGTCAAAGAAGAGCGAGACCGGCGCCGCGCCGTGTTCCAGCGGTTGCCGGGCGAGGCGGGATGGACATGCCGAGGATTTGGGAGGATGCTCCCGCGGTCCCAATGGAGGGTGCCATGCGGTACAAGGTTGGTGCCGAGCAGCTACAGCGGGTCCCGTCCCTTGCCCATCGCCCCGATGGGGTGTTCCGGGCGGCCAGGACCGCCCCGGTCGGTCCAACCCATGCGGTGAGCGCCGCCAGCCGCGCCGCCGTGTGCGGGATCTCGGCGGATCGGCTGGTGGTCCTGGACCAGGACTGGGAAGCGGCCTGCTTCGTCGAGAAGTGTCCCAGCTGTTTCGCCGCGGTCGATGCCCGCAACTAGCTTCCGGCCTCGCGGACCCGACGACCTTCTCCATGGCGCTGCCAGCGAAGCAGGAGGTCGAGTGGGCGTCTAGTCGTCGTGGATGGACTCGTCGGGCGCTGGGGCGTCGCGGGGCAGGCCCCGCTGGAGCTTGTGCAGCTCGTCCAGCATCGCCTGGAAGTCGCGGATGCCGGCGGCGATCGACCAGCGCACGTTGGCGACCGTCTCGCTCAACGCCTCCTTGTCCTGGAGCAGGGTGTAGGAGTGGATGATCTGCTGCATGCCCTTGATGACCTGCTCCTGGCCGTTGACGCCGTGCTCCCAGGACGTGCGGAACACCCCGGCGAGGTCCTCGCGTCGGCGATCCTCGGCCCGCCGCGGAGCTACCGCATACAGTCGCCGCTCCGGTCGGTCGCCGTCCAAGGAACCACCCTCCTGACAGACACCGTCACGTCACTGCACCTTACGTCAAAACGTCCGAGCGAGCCGACACGGTCAGCGGTCAGGCCGTCGCCTCCTCGCGAAGCTCCTCGGCCAGCTCGCGGATCTCGGCCTCCGGGTAGCGGCGGTGGCCGCCAAGGGTCTTGAGGAAGGGCAGCTTGCCCTCCTTGGCCCAGCGGGACACGGTCTTGGGCGACACGAACAGGATGTCGGCCACCTGGGCGGTCCGCAGGTAGCTGGGATACTCGGGTGCGGCGTTGCCGCTGGGTGGGGCTGCCACGGCGTATCCCTTTCATGCGGCGGAGTCCGGCTGCCGGACGAACAGGACGATTATCGAGACCAGATCAAGCACCCGCCATAGCCCGTCTGGGTCGTTTCAGCGCAGAGCTACCTAGTGCCACCCAGCCGACCGGAGGGTGCGGAGGGCTCAGGCCTGAACCACCTCCACATCGAGTCCGGCTCGGCGGATCTCGTCGAGGGCCTTGGGGTCGGCGCTGGCGTCGGTGACCAGCTCGCCGACGTCGGCGATGTCGTCGAGTGAGCAGATCCTGGCCAGCAGGACACGACCGATCTTGGAGCCGTCGGCGACCACCACGACCCGGTTGGCGCGCCGGATGGTGGCGCCGTTGGTGTGCGCCTCGATCTCGTCGTGGGTGGTGAGGCCACCGGCGGCGCTGATCCCGTTGACGCCGACCATGGCGACCTCGATGTTGAACCCGGCGAGGGTCTGCTCGGCCAGCGGACCGACCAGCTCGTAGGACTGGGTGCGGGTGACCCCGCCGGTCACGATCAGCTTGAGCCGGGGGCGCAGGGCCAGCTCGGCCGCGATGTTGAGGGCGTTGGTGATGACCGTGAGGTCGGAGCGGTCGGCGACCAGCCTGGCCACCTCGCTGGTG
>DATHIG010000871.1:0-5123 GCA_035490035.1 Actinomycetes bacterium | reverse complement strand
GCCGCGGGGCCTGGTCGGCCGGGTCCGGGACATAGCCCGGCTGCGACGGCTCGGTGGCCTCCTCGTCCCGGGCCGGGACCTGGTCGGCCGGGTCGGGGACGTAGGCCGGCTGCGACGGCTCGGGGGCCGAGGCCGACGGGGCATCCGGGGCCGCTGTGGAGCTGGTCGCCTGGGCGGCCGCCACCGGCTTCCTGGCCGGCGGGCCAATCCCGCCCCGGTCGGGCGCGGCCATGGCCGGGCCCGCCACACCAAGGGTGCCGCCGCCGACCATCGAGGTGGCCAGCGTGACCGCGACCGCATGGTCGGCGACCCGGCGCACCACCGGGATGGTCGCCCAGCTCACCGCCCTGACCGCCGCCGGCAGCCGGGTCAGGCTGGCCAGCAGGTACAGCAGGGTCGAGGCCAGCAGCCAGTAGGCCATGACCAGCCCGACCATGCGAAGGACAGCCCCAAGGACCTCCTGGACCGGGCTCGAAGCCAGCCACGGGACCGGCTCCGCCCAGCGGACCCGAAGGGCAGGGAAGCGCCCGAGCCAGTGCAGCGCGAGCAGGGCCGCCAGCTCGAGCCCCACCAGCCCGAGCAGCGAGCCCGTTCTGCGGAGCGGCGCGGACCGATCGGCTGTTCCCATCGCCTGCCCACCTTCGGCCGAGGATCGGGACAATCTGCACAAGCGAGTCAAGTTTGGGCCACGCCCGTACGAGGTGTCAACGCGCTGGTGCCCGTTCCAGAAGCGTATGCCCCGTTGCGCTACGCTGCTCGATCCTCGCCGGATATGGTTGTGGACGACGATCGGGCAGGTCCGGCACGAACCCCTTCGATTTGAGCTCCGTGGCAATCGGCTGTACTAGCATCGGGCTTCCGATGGACGGAAGGAGCATCCTGTGCGCGTGGCCCTGCTCAGTCGCGAGTATCCCCCAGATGTGTACGGCGGTGCCGGAGTTCATGTCGAGTATCTGGCAAGGGAGCTGGCCAAGCTTCTCGACCTGCAGGTCCACTGTTTCGGCGAGCCACGGCCGGCGGGGCCGCCCGGGTCGCCGGAGGTGATCGCCCACCCGACCTGGGACGCCCTCGAGGGGGGCGGCCGGCACCTCGCGGCCCTGCGGACGGTGGCGACCGACCTGTCGATCGCCGCCGGGGTCGAGGGCGCCGACCTGGTCCACAGCCACACCTGGTACGCCAACCTGGCCGGTCACCTGGCCAAGCTCCTCTACGGCATCCCGCATGTGGTCAGCGTCCACAGCCTGGAGCCGTTGCGGCCCTGGAAGGTGGAGCAGCTGGGCGGCGGCTACCACGTCTCCCGGTTCTGCGAGCAGACCGCGATCGAGGCGGCCGACCGGGTCATCGCCGTATCGGGCGGCATGGCCGCCGACCTCCTCTCGGTCTACCCGGCGGTCGACGCCAACCGGGTGCAGGTGATCCACAACGGCATCGACACCGACCAGTACCGGCCCGACCCCGGCACCGACGTGCTCGAAGCCTACGGGGTGGACCCGGACCGGCCGTCGGTGATCTTCGTCGGCCGGATCACGCGCCAGAAGGGCGTGCCCCACCTGCTCGACGCCGCCCTCGCCCTCGACCCGGCGGCCCAGCTGATCCTCTGTGCCGGGGCGCCGGACACCCCGGAGCTTGGCCGCGAGGTGACCCAGAAGGTGGAGAAGGTCCGCCAGGAGCGGGGCGGCATCATCTGGATCGAGAAGATGCTGGAGCGCCGGGAGGTCATCCAGCTCCTCACCCACGCCACCGTGTTCGTCTGCCCGTCGGTCTACGAGCCGCTCGGCATCGTCAACCTGGAGGCCATGGCCTGCGAGACCGCCGTGGTCGCGACCGCCACCGGCGGCATCCCCGAGGTGGTCGTCAATGGCGAGACCGGCCTGCTGGTGCCGTTCGAGAGCGACGGGGCCGGCGGGGCGCGCGACCCGGACCGCTTCGCCGCCGACATCGCCGAGCGCCTCAACAGCCTGCTCTCCACTCCGGCCCTCGCCGACCGCATGGGCAAGGCCGGCCGCCGCCGGGCGGTCGAGCAGTTCAGCTGGACATCCATCGCCGCCGAGACCACCTCGCTCTACGCAGGGCTGACCTGACGACGGCCCCCCCGGATCGGCGCTCGGACCCGATCGAGGGCCGGCGGTCACTCCCGCTGACCGGCGTCCAGCTCGGCCAGCAGGCGCTTGGGGGCGACCGTGCGGTAGGCGTCGGCGACCAGCTCGGCGATCTCGTCCCAGTCGACCGGGACGTCGAGGCGGACGCCGAGCCAGCCCCGCCCGCCGACATACGGCGGCACGAAGAACTGCTCGGGGTTGGAGGCGACCAGCGCCTCCTGGACCCCGGGGGGAGCGGCGCACCAGAAGCCAAGCCGGTCGTCGTGGTGGTGGTCGGCGTAGGTCACGAACGTCTTCTTGCCGCGCACGAACCAGGTGGGCTCGCCGTGGCTGCGCCGCTCGGTCGTCTCCGGAAGGGCCAGGCACAGCCGGCGCAGCGCCTCCAGCGGGTCGGTGGTCATGCGGGCATTGTCCCGCGGAGGTGTGACGTCGAAGGTCAGGGGTGGTGGACGGTGGACATGATCTCGCCGGCGATGTCGACCACGCGGCGGCGCTCGCTGCGGGCCTGGCGGCGCATCTGCTCGAACGCCTCCCTGGCGCTGACGCCGTCGCGTGCGACCAGGGCGCCCTTGGCCTGCTCGATGACCACCCTGGCGTCGAGCGCCCGTTGGAGCTGCTCGGCCAGCTCGCCTCGCTGCTCGCTCTGCATGGTGTTGGCGATGGTGAGCGCGGCCAGGTCGGTGAAGGCGACCAGGGCCAGCTCGCCTTCGGGCGACCAGGGTCGCACCTTGGCCGAGAACACGGCCACCACCCCGATGGCCATGCGGTTGTAGGGGATGGGGCTGGCCAGCACCGCCAGCAGGCCCCGGTGGACCGCGGCCGGGCAGAAGCTCGGCCAGCGGGCCTCGGCGGCCAGGTCGGCGGCGTGGACCAGCTCCTTTTCCTCGTAGGCGTCGATGCAGGGGCCCTCGCCGTGCTCGATCTGCAGCTCCTCCAGATGGTCGACTCGCTTGTCGGAGTCGGCCACGTTGCGCAGGAGCTGGTCGGGGTCGATCAGCATGAGCCCGGCCCCGTCGACGGCGAACAGCTTGTGGGTGGCGTGGACGATCCGGCGCAGGGCGTCGTCGAGGCTTCCGGCGGCGTAGCGCAGGTCGCCGAGCTCGTGCAGTGTCTGGCGGACTTCGTGGGTGGACATCGGCATCGGCAGGCCACCTCCCCCGGATCGAGTCTGGCTACCCACTCAGGCGGCCCGGGTCACCTCTTTGTAGAAGCGCGGGGCGATGCCGAGCTGGGCCAGCTCCAGCTCGTGGGCCCGGGCCTTGTCCTGACTGTCGAACTGGCCGCTGTAGACGGCCCACCTGGTGCCCAGGTTCCACCTCTCCTGGTCGAGCAGGCCGGCGTCGCCGGCCCCCTGCCTCCGGACCTCGCCCAGCCGGTTCTGGGCCCGGGCGCGATCGCCGAAGCTGCCGAGGATCACCGTGTGGAACCTGTCCGGCAGGGTCGTGGTGGTGGGCTTGGCGGTGGTCTCCAAGGGGGGGCTGGCCTGGGCTCGCGGCTGCGAGCCTGGGGACGAGAGGCCGAGGACAGCGCCAGCGACCAGACCGAGCACAGTGGCGACGGCCGCCATCGCCGGCCCCGGCCGCGGCCAGCGGGTGTCGTACATGGCGGCAGACGCTATCGTGGGCTCGTCGCCCCGCTCAAATCGCTCCGGGGCCGGAATCGGCCTTGCGCAGCTCCGAGCGGCGGATCTTGCCGGTCAGGGTCTTGGGCAGATCGTCAACGAACTCGACCTTGCGCGGGTAGGCGTAGGCCGACAGGCGGTCGCGCACGTGCCGCTGCAGCTCGGCGACCAGCTCGTCGCCCGGCTGCTGGCCGGGGACCAGGCGCACGAACGCCTTGACGATGTTGCCGCGCTGCGCGTCGGGGCTGGCCACCACGGCCGACTCGGCCACCGCCGGGTGCTCGAGCAGGGTGCTCTCGACCTCGAACGGCCCGATCCGGTAGCCGGCCGAGATGATCACGTCGTCGGCCCGGCCCGAGTACCAGACATAGCCGTCCTCGTCCTGGCGGGCGGTGTCCTTGGTGTGGAACCAGTCACCGCCGAAGACCTCCTGCGAGTCCTCGGGACGGTTCCAGTAGCCGAGCGGGTAGTGCGGGTTCGACCTGGCCTTGAGGCAGATCTCGCCCGGCTCGCCCTTGGGCACCGGCCGCTCGTCCTCGTCGAGGATGGCCACCTCCCAGCCGGGCAGGGGAAGTCCCATGGAGCCGGGCCGTACCTCGACCGTCGGGTAGTTGCCGCACAGGGGGTAGCTCTCGGAAAGGCCGTAGTAGTCGAGCACCGGGCAGCCGACCGTCCGGCCCCACCAGGCGATCGCCTCCGGGTTCAGCGGCTCGCCGGCCGAGCAGGCCAGCCGCAGGGCGAACTCGAGGCCGGCGGCCTCCGAGACGCCCATCATGGCCCGGATCGCGGTCGGAGTGGTGAACAGGTTGCCGACCTGGTGGTCGGCCATCAGCCGCAGCGCCTTGCCCGGGTCGAACCCGCCCTTGCGGCCGTGGACCAGCGTCTCGACCCCGAAGCGCCAAGGCCCGAGGATGCCGGGCACGATCCCGGCGATCCAGGCCCACTCGCCGGTCGAGTGGAACAGCTCGCCCGCTCTGACGTCGTGGGAGAACTGGAACTCCTCGTGGGCGAGCAGGTAGCGGTGGGCGTGCAGGATGCCCTTGGCCAGGCCGGTGGTGCCGGAGGTGTAGTAGAGCTGGGCCGGGGTGTCCGGGTCGGTGTCCGGCGTCGGGAAGCGGTCGGAGGCAACCCTGGTCAGCTCCTCGAAGCTGTCGCGGCCGCCGCCGCCGACCACCACCAGGTGCTCGACCGAGGGCGCCTTGTCGAGCAGCTCGGCCACCCGGTCCCGGTGGGCGGCCGAGGTGACCAGCACCTTGGCCTCCGAGTCGTTGAGCCGGTACACGATCGAGTCGTCGCCGTACAGCACCGACATGGAGAGCAGGATCGCCTCCAGCTTGTAGGTGGCCAGGAAGGCGGCGGCGATCTCGGGCGAGGCAGGAGCCATCACCGCCACCCTGTCTCCC
>DATHIG010000870.1:0-2277 GCA_035490035.1 Actinomycetes bacterium | reverse complement strand
GACGAAGCGGATCTTCGAAGCCGCTCTCGACTGGTACGGCCGCGCTTACGGCCTGCGCAGCGTGAGCCTGCGCTACTTCAACGTCGCCGGGGCCAGCGGCCGCCACGGCGAGCGCCACACCACCGAGACCCACCTGATCCCGATCGTGCTCGAGGTCGCCGACGGTCGCCGCGAGCACGTCAAGGTCTACGGCACCGACTACCCCACCCTTGATGGCACCGCGGTGCGCGACTACATCCACGTCGAGGATCTGGCCAGCGCCCATCTGCTCGCCCTTGACGCCGCCCGACCCGGCCACCACGCCATCTACAACCTGGGCAACGGGCAGGGGTACTCGGTGCGTACGGTCATCGAGGCCGCCAGGCAGATCACCGGTCGGCCCATCCACGCGGTCGACGCGCCGCGCCGGTCCGGAGACCCGGCCGTGCTGGTCGCTTCCAGCGCCCGGATCGGTACCGAGCTCGGCTGGACCCCGCACCGGCCCGACGTCGAGGAGATGATCCACGATGCCTGGAGATGGCTTCAGAAATCGTCAGGATGACGACGCGTCGGATCTCCCCCGGCCCGCCTGCTGATCGTCCGGCCGTTCTCCAGCTCCGATCAGCCTTCGTCGTCGCACGGGCGACGCCACCACACCAGGAGGACGACCACGTGCCACTGGCCGTGCGCAACATCACCTTCATCAGCGCCGACCCCGAGCGCCTGGCCGACTTCTGGGCGGCCGCCGCCGGCTACAGCCAACGACGCGACAGCCCCGAGGAGGTACTGCTGGCTCCCGACGACTGGAGCTTTCCGCGCCTCGACTTCCAGCACAGCCCCACGCCGACCAGCGGTCCTGGCCGTGTGCATCTGGACCTCACCGCCGCCGACATGGCCGCAGAGGTCGATCGCCTCATTGATCTGGGCGCGACCGAACTGTGGACGATCGACACGGCGCAGTCGGGCACCACGACCTGGACCACCATGGCCGATCCGGACGGCAACCAGTTCTGCGTGGTCCAGCAGCCGCCCGGTGACTGAACGGTCCCACCCCCAATGGCAGGCTGCCCACGAGGTCGGTCGGGGCGATCGAGGTTTCGCTCGGGGCCGGATCTCAGGGCGATGTCGCTTCGCACTCCAGGGTGATGGTGTCGAACGCGACAGTCATAGTGCCGTTGGCGTTCCTCGTCGAGTGGTTCACGATGCGGATCAGGGCGTCGTTGCCTGGCCCTGGCCCGGTGATCCGGAACACGACCTGCTGGGTGCTGGTCAGTGCGCTGGAGTCGTTGTAGTTGAAAAGGTTGACGAACGTACTCACGTACCGGTCGCCGGTCGTTTCGCCAAAACCCGCCACTCTCTGCTGAACCTCGAGGAGCTTGATGTGGGTTCCGCCGGTTTCGTCGATACTCGAGTGGAACACCATCATGAAGGTGCCGCTGACGTTGACGATCTCCCCGGCACCGCCGTTTGCGCAGGGTAGGAAGTACGAGATATCCAGCGGGACCCTGAGGATCGTGGTAGGTGGTTCTGCGGCGTGCGCGCGTGATGGTCCCGCGGTCACGACCAACAACGGCGCGAGGAGCAGGGCCGCCAACACCAGCCGCCGACGCGCCGCCCAGGAACCCGCCAGCTTGCCCATGGTCATCTCCCCTTCCGCGGACCTGAACGACCTTCGTTCGGCTCTGAATCTGCTCTTGGCCCCACACGCGAGTCAAGCCCGACCAGGTCCGTGACCGCACCGGCAGGGTAGGCAGCAGCCTGCTTCGCCTCAGCAGCCGGAGGTTGGCGCTGACGCGCCCACCCAAACCGCGCCTGGGCTAGGCTCATTTGCGGCTCTCGCCCGGATGGCGCTTGCCGGGCTCGCCGGAGCGTATTGGGGTCGTACGGTGGCTATGGGTTGTGCTCTGGGATGTGTTGGGACAGCTTTGCGGGGATTGTGCAGCCCGCTTTCGGTGTCGACTGAGGAGGCGTCATGCGCCGGTTCCACCGCCTCATCCACATCCTGGCCGTCCCCATCGCCCTGGCTGCCGTGTTGGCGGTGGCCGCACCCGCCGAGGCCGCTCCTGGCGACTGGTGGCAGTTCGGCTACACCGCCGCCAACACCAGGTTCAACCCGAACGAGACCACCATCGGCACCAGCAACGTCGGCGGCTTGGTGGTTGGTGCTCAACAGACGCCCTTGGTCGGCGTTCCAGGTAGTAGTGATGCTGTCGAGGCAACTGGGTTGGTGGTGGCCAATGGCCGTGCCTACGTCAACGCTTGGGGCGGAGAAGGCACCAGCGGCACCCTGATTGCCTA
>DATHIG010000869.1:0-5719 GCA_035490035.1 Actinomycetes bacterium | reverse complement strand
CCTTGCCTGCAGCAGGTCGCGGACCCCGCCGGGCAGCAGCGCCGGCAGCTCGCCGTCGTCGGCCAGGGCGGCCAGGTACTCCAGCACCAGGAACGGCAGGCCCTCGGTCTTCTGGTGCAGCAGCCCGGCCGCCCCGGCGCTGCCAGGGGCGACCGCGCCGACCAGCTCGGCCACCTCCGTCTGGTCCAGCCGCCGCGGCCGGAGGAGGCTGCCGTGCCCGGCCCGTCTGGCCTGGGCGGCGAGCCGGCGCAGCCGGGAGTCGGCCGGCACCTGCTCCGAGCGCCAGCAGGCAACCAGCAGCAGCGGGCGGCCTTCGAGCCGGTGGACCAGGTAGGCGAGCACGTCGAGGGAGGCCTCGTCGGCCCAGTGCAGGTCGTCCAGCACCAGCAGCCCGGGCACCGGGCCGGCGCAGGCGGCCAGCAGCACCTGGCTGACCCCCTCGAAGAACTGGCGTCCCGCCGCCGGGCCGTCCAGCGGTCCCGGTTCCGGCAGCCCCGGATGGGTCCCGGCCAGCTCGGGGAGCAGCCGCCCGGCCTCGGCCAGCCAGTGCCCCGGGACGCCGGCCAGGGACCGGCCGTCGGCCAGGACCGCGCGCAGGCCCTCGATGAACGGCCCGTAGGCGACCCCGGTCTCCTCCTCGTAGCAGCGGCCGCCGACCACCGAGGCGCCCAGCGCCCTGGCGTGGCCGGCGAGCTCGGCGGCCAGGCGGGTCTTGCCGATCCCGGCCTCGCCCTCGATCACCACCAGCCGCCCGTCCACGGCCACGGCCGCGTAGGCGTCCAGCAGCGCCGCCCACTCTGGCGCCCGGCCGACCAACGGAACCGGCGCGGGGGGCTGAGCCGGGGCGGCGGCGGGGACGGCCGTCACCGGGGCCGGCCGGGCCGGGGCCGGGGCGGGCGGTGGCGGGAGGCGGTTGGCCTGGATCGCCTGGTGCACGGCGCTCGTCTCCTCCAGCGGCTCGACCCCGAGCTCGTCGGCGAGGACGCGCTGGCATGCCTGGAACTGGCGCAGCGCGGCCCCCCGCCGGCCGCTCCAGGCGTAGATCCGCATGAGCTGCCGGTGGGCCGGCTCGTGCAGCGGGTCAAGGGCCAGCCAGCGGCGGGCGGCGTCGACCGCGTCGTCCCACCGGTGCTGGCCGATCTCGGCCATGGCCAGCCGCTCCAGGGTCCCGGCGAGCTGGCGCCGGAGCCGCTCGGCCTGGAAGTACTGCCAGTCGTCGAAGCTGGTGCTGTCGCGCAGGGCGAACCCGGCCAGGAAGTCGCCCCGGTGCAGCCGGGCCGCCTCGCGCAGCGGCTCCACGCAGGCCGGGCAGGCCTCCTGGGGCGGGTGGCCGTGGTCCCGGCAGCCGGCCAGCAGGTCCTCGAACCGCGCGACGTCCAGCCAGAACCCCGTCTGGGCGAACCCGACGGTGGTCCGGTCGGCGGCCAGCCACCCCGGCCCGACGGCCTTGTTCAGGGTCGACAGGGTGCGCCGCAACGCGCCCCGGGCGTGCTCCTGGTCGTAGTCGGGCCACAGCAGCCCGGCGACCGCGTCCCGGCCGTGCCGCTCGGGGTGCAGCGCCAGGTAGGCCAGCAGCGCGATCGCCTTGCGGGTGTCGACCTCGATCGGCGTGCCGTCGCGCTCCACCCGCGGCGGCCCGAGCAGCGCGATCCGCAGCTCCGCCATGCACCCCCCTCCTCCTCCTGGCCACCCTCCGCGGTCAGCATGGCACGAGCCGGCGGGATCCGTAACGATCCCGGGACCGTCGCCGGGGACACTACCGCGCGGACGGTGGATCAGCGGCCATGACACCGACCTGCCGATGGGGGTCGTGGGACGTTCGGGCTGGCCGACGCCGCGCCGCTGGTGGCCGGGAGGTGCCGGCGGTGGTCGCCGACGGTGCCGCCGGCCGCCTCGTCGCTGTGGCTCCAACCCAGGATTTCCCGGCCCGTGACGGGAACCGTAACGATACCGGAGCGGTGGGACGGTACAACCGCTTCCGAGGAGGTGCCATGACCACGATCCCGAGCAACCTGCGGCGGGTCCTGCGGCGCGAGCCGCGGGTCCGGCCAGTACTCCCGCCGGTGGCCGCGCCACCCGAGCGGGTCGAGGCGCCGCCGGTCGAGATCGCGCCCAACGACCCCCTGGTCGCCTACTTCTCGGGCGCCACCGGGGCGGTCGACATCGGCGCGTTGCAGCTGGACTCGCCGGCCCTTGCCGGCCTGCGCCAGGCCGGCGTCAAGCTGGTCGTCCCCCTGGTCAGCCAGGGCGAGCTGATCGGCCTGCTCAACCTGGGCCCGCGGCGCAGCGAGCAGGAGTACTCGGCCGACGACCGCAAGCTGCTCAACGACCTGGCCGGCCACGCCGCCCCGGCCGTGCGGGTGGCCCAGCTGGTGCGCGAGCAGGAGGCCGAGGTCCGCCAGCGCGAGCGGATCGAGCAGGAGCTGCGGGTCGCCCAGCTCATCCAGCAGCAGTTCCTGCCCCACGAGCTGCCCGACCTGCCCGGCTGGCAGGTCGCCGCCTACTACGGGCCGGCGCGCGAGGTCGGCGGTGACTTCTACGACTTCATCCGCCTGCCCGACGACCAGATCGGCATCGTGGTCGGTGACGTCACCGACAAGGGCGTCCCGGCGGCGCTGGTCATGGCCACCACCCACTCGATCCTACGGGCCGAGGCGCCCCGCCTGGTCGCGCCCAGCGAGGTCCTGACAAGGGTCAACGAGCTGCTGGTGGACGAGATGCCGGCCCACATGTTCGTGACCTGCCTGTACGCGGTGCTCGACCCCTCCAGCGGCCGGCTGCGCTACGCCAACGCCGGCCACAACGTGCCCTACGTCGGCGCCGGTGGGGAGGTCACCGAGCTGCGGGCCACCGGGATGCCGCTCGGCCTGCTGCCCGGGATGGAGTACGAGGAGAAGGTGGCCACCCTGGCCCCCGGGGACATCGTGCTGCTGCACTCCGACGGGCTGGCCGAGGCCCACGACCCGGACCGCCAGATGTTCGGCTTCCCGCGGGTCGCCGCCCTGGTCGGCGAGGCCCCCGACGGCGAGGTGCTGATCGACCGGCTGCTGAAGGAGCTGGAGGAGTTCACCGGAGCCGGCTGGGAGCAGGAGGACGACATCACCCTGGTGACGCTGGAACGCGGGGCCTCGAGCTCCGCCGGGCAGGCGGCCGGCCCGCCGGCAGGGCGGCTGCTGGCCTCCTTCGACCTGCCCAGCGAGCCGGGCAACGAGCGCCTGGCGATCGACGGGGTGGCCGAGGCGATCGCCGGGCTCGGGCTGCAGGGCCCGCGCCTTGAGCGGCTCAAGACCGCGGTCGGCGAGGCGACCATGAACGCCATCGAGCACGGCAACGGCAACCGGCCGGAGCTGCCGGTCGAGGTCAGCGTCATCGCCGACGACACCGACGTCACCGTGCGCATCACCGACCAGGGCGGTGAACGGCCGATCCCGGAGGTCGAGGCTCCCGACCTGGAGGCCAAGCTGGCCGGCCTGCAGACCCCGCGGGGCTGGGGCCTGTTCCTGATCCAGAACATGGTCGACGCCCTGCGCACCGCCGTTGACGAGCACCACCACACCATCGAGCTGGTCATGCACCTGGAGGAGGCGCCAGATGCCCGGAACTGAGTTCGGGGCTGAGGTCCGGCAGCACGATCACACCGGGGTCATCGATCTCCACGGCGAGATCAACCTCGGCGCCGACCAGGCCCTCGCCGACGCCTACGAGCAGGCGGTACGGGACGACCCCAGGACGATCGTGCTGAACTTCGCCCGGGTGGACTACATCAACTCGACCGGGATCGCCCTGATCGTGGGCGTGCTGGCCAGGGCCCGCAAGGAGCACCGGACGGTCCGCGCGTTCGGGCTCAGCGAGCACTACCGGGAGATCTTCGCCATCACCCGCCTGAGCGACTTCATGGGCATCTACCCCGACGAGGACAGCGCGGTGACCGCCGCCGCCACCTCCTCCTGAACCCGCCGGTCCAACCAGAAGGAGCGCGAGCCATGCCCGAGGGCAGCCTCAGCACCGAGGTCCGGGAACTGTCGAGCCGGGCCAGCGTCATCGACCTCAAGGGCGACGTCACCGCCTCGGCCGAGCAGGCCCTGGCCGACGCCTACACCAGGGCCAGCGGCAAGTTCACCCGCACCATCGTCCTGAACTTCACCGGTCTCGAGTACATGAACAGTGGCGGCATCGGGATGCTGGTGATGCTGCTGGTGCGGGCCAACCGGCAGCGCCAGCGGCTGGTCGCCTACGGGCTGAACGAGCACTACCGGCAGATCTTCGAGCTGACCCGCCTGGACGAGGCGATCGGCATCCACGCCACCGAGGCCGAGGCGTTCGCCGAGGCCGACGCGCAGTGACCACAGGAGCACCGCCATGAGCACCGGACCCGAAGAGCCGACCACCACGGACGAGCCGGCCCCATCAGCCTCGGCTCCGGCGAGCGGAGCGCCAGGTCGCGACGCCGCCTATTGGGCCAAGAACATCTCCACCCTCAAGCTCGGCGAGGTCCCGGCGGAGGCGGTCAACCTCAACGTCACCGGCCGGCGGGTCGTCGGGCCGGTCCAGGGGTTCGGCAAGATGTGGCAGAAGACGGTCCGGGTCCAGCTGCACGGCGCCGACGCGTCCCCGACCGAGGTCATCCAGACCTGGAAGGCCGAGTTCCAGCGGTTCTGGCCGGAGCGCAACTGGTTCTACGCGCCGCTGGCCGGCATCGCCCCCGGCGAGGTGGCCCTGCTCAACCTGGGTCTGCCCGGGCGCATGAAGCTGTCCACCGGCGTGCTGGTGCTGTACGCCGACGACGAGTCGTTCACGCTGATGACCCCGGAAGGCCACATGCTCGCCGGCTGGATCACCTTCAGCGCGGCCGCCACCGACGGCGTCACGGTGGTGCAGATCCAGGCGCTGGAACGCACCAACGACCCGCTGTACGAGCTCGGCTACGTGCTGGGCGGCAACCGCCTGAACAGCCGGTTCTGGGAGCAGACGGCCGAGAACCTGGCCCGTCACTTCGGGGTCGAGCCCATGGTCGAGTCCCAGGTGGTGTGCGTCGACCGCCGCCGCCAGTGGCGCAAGGCCGGCAACCTGCGCCACAACGCCGCCGTCCGGACCCTCCTGTGGACCCTGGCCACGCCGGTGCGCTGGCTGGGCCGTCTCTTCTCCCGGCGGGGCGCCGACCTCCCGTGACCCCCCGGTCGGCCGTCCGGCTGGCCTGGGGCCTGTGGGGACTGGCCGTCGCGCTGCTGGCCGCCGCCCTGGCCGTCAACGCGGACCTGGTGGTCCGGAGCTGGGAGGGCGCGCTGGCGGTGCTGAGCCTGGCCTTCCTCACCGTCGGGGCGTTCCTGGCCGGCCGGCGGCCCGGCAACGCGGTCGGCTGGCTGCTGCTCGGCTGGGGGATGGTGATGGCCTTCGGCTCCCTCACCGGCGCCTACGTCGACCGGGGGCTGGTCCGCGACCCCGGCTCCGTGCCGGGCGCCAGCTGGGCGGCCTGGGCGGAGGCGGTCGTGTGGCATCCCGCCTTCGGGCTGCTGGCCTTCCTGCTGCTGCTGTTCCCCCACGGCCGGCTGCCCTCGCGGCGCTGGCTGCCGTTCGCCTGGTTCACTGTCGCCGTCTATCTGGCGCTGGCGTTGAGCGCCGCCTTCTCGCCCGCCGCCGTCCACCTCTACTACCCGCAGGCGACCCCGCCGGTGCGCCTGCCGGTCGCCCCCGCCGCCGACATCGCGTTCGGAGTCCTGCT
>DATHIG010000868.1:0-4251 GCA_035490035.1 Actinomycetes bacterium | reverse complement strand
CGCCAGGTGCCGCTGCTGGACGACCGCATCGTCGAGGCCGACGAGATCGTCGAGGTCGACGACGGGCTGCTGGAGGCCTTCGTCTGGCCCGAGTCCACCTGGCAGGTCACCAAGGCGCCGGCCAAGGCCAAGCCGGCCGAGGCTGGAGAGGAGGGCTAACCCATGCCGTACGGGTCCGGGCTGTCGGCCCAGATCGGGGTCAAGGCCGAGACGACCGTCGGCACCCAGGTGGTCGCCGACCGGTTCTATGAGCTGCTCAGCGAGTCCCTGGCGTTCTCGCCGACGTGGCTGGACGGCCAGGGGCTGCGCGCCGGGCAGGCCTACCAGCGGGTCGCCCGCACCAGCCAGTCCCGGTTCACCGTCGGCGGCGAGGTCTCGGTCGAGCATGCCGACAAGGGCGGCATGGGGCTGCTGTGGAAGCACTGCCTCGGCTCGATCCTGACGGTCCCCACCCAGATCGGCGCCACCACCGCCTGGAAGCAGAACCACCATGCCGGCGCGACCTCGGTCAAGACCGGCCTGGGCCTGACCGTCCAGGTGGGCCGGCCGCAGACCGACGGGACCGTCAAGGCGCACACCTACCGCGGCTGCAAGGTCGTCGGCTGGGAGTTCACCGTCTCCGATGGCGCGCTGGCCCAGCTCAAGGTGACCTTCGACGGCTGGCAGGAGGACCTGGCGGCCGGGCTGGCGTCGGCGAGCTACACCGCCGGCGCCGGGGTGTTCTCGTTCTCGGACGCCGCGGTGTTCAAGCTCGGCGGCACCCCCTCCACCGCCGCCGCCGAGACGACCGTCGCCGGCGGCGTCAGCGTGGCGACCGTCGTGCGCAGCTTCACCCTGCGCGGTTCGACGCCGCTGGCCACCGAGCGGTACGGACTCGGCAACGCCGGGGTCAAGCGGGAGCAGATCGAGAACGCCATCCCCGAGATCACCGGGACCCTGGAAGGCGAGTACACCAGCCAGTCGGAGATTTACGCGCTGTTCAAGAACAACACCACCACCGCGCTGGAGCTGGTCCTGGAGCACGGCCTGGCCGGCACCGCCGAGCCGTATGAGCTGGGCTTCGTGCTGCCGGCGTGCAAGATCCTGGAGGGCGGCCCCCAGGTCGGCGGCCCCGACATCGTTGGCCAGTCGATCAACTTCAAGGCCTACGACGACGGCACCACCAACCCGGTCGCGCAGGTCCGGCTGGTCTCCACCGACACCACCCTGGCCTGATGGCGACCGGCGGCGAGCTGGTGGTCAGGGTCCGCCTCGACCCCGCCGAGCTGTTCCAGGCGGTCGAGGAGCTGCCCGACGAGGTCCTGGACCGCCTCGCCGTCAAGGTCCTGCAGCAGATGAAACGCCGGGAGCGCCGGCAAGGCCGGGGCTGATGGCCGGCCGCGGCGTCGACATCGACGTCAAGGGCCTGCGCGACCTCCGCCGCGAGCTCAAGCGGATCGGGCCCGAATTCCCGAAGGAGCTACGCGGGGCGAACCTGGAGGCGGCCGAGGTCGTGGCCCGCAAGGCGCGCCGCAACGCACCCCAGGGTCCGCATGAGGGCGGCGGCCGCGTCCAGCCACTGGTGCAGTCCATCCGGGCGCTGGCCAACCAGCTCCGAGGCCAGGTCGCCATCGGCGGCGCCCGTGCCCCCCATGCGGTCGTGACCGAGTTCGGTGGCGAGATCCCCCGACGCGGGTCGGATAAGTCCCTGATCGCCAAGGCCAGGGCCGGCCACCGGTCCTTCGCCAGCGTCGGGGTCGAGTCGCGGACCAGGGTCCGCAAGCAGCCATACCTGTACCGCGCCATCGCGTCTGAGCGCGACGAGGTCCTGGAGGTCTACGGCGAGGCCCTGGACCGGCTGACCCGCCGCGCGTTCCCGGAGCGGATCTAGCGCCGTCGGGTCACCGCGACCCCGAACCAGATCCCGGCGGCCAGCCCAAGCCACATCCCGACCAGCAGGCCGGCGGCGCCGAATGGGCTGTCCTGCCCGGTGGCCACAGTGAACAGGAACGACGGCATCACCATGCCGACGATGGCGCCGATGATGGCGAGCACGATGATCGGCAGGGCGCGCAGCCATCCGCTGGGGCGGCGGGATGGCGGTGGCCCTTGAAGCGGCATCCAGTCCGGCCGGAAGGCGGCTTGCTGGAGACGTGGATCGTTAGGCTGTTGCATGGCGACTCCTTGGGTCGTCCGGGCCCGGGCGGGTGACTCCGTGCCGGGCCTTCTCATGTCCTGAGCGTACGCGCTGTCCACAGCCGGTGGATAACAGGAGGGCGCCGAATGTCCGACAAGATCAGTCTCGACACCAGCCAGCTGACCCTGCGCGACCTCAAGCGCGCCAAGGCGGGGCCGCTGGAGGGTCGCAGCCCGTTCGAGGTCATGTCCTCGGGTGACCAACTGGAGATCGGCCAGCTCATCGCGTGGTGTGTCCGCTCCCGCGACGACCCCGAGTTCAGCTGGGCCGACGCCGAGGACCTGACCCTGGGCGACTTCCAGTTCGGCGGGGACGACGAGCAGCCCCCTCCGACCGGCTCGAGCGGAGAGCCTGGCGGGAGCGACGAGCCGCCCGCGCCCAGACGCTCCAGGAGCAAGCCGCCAGCGCCCGAGCCGAGCGCCAGTTCCGCGACTTCTTCGGCCTGACCCGCGACGAGTACGAGGACCTGACCGTCGAGCAGGTCCAGGCGTGGATGGCCTGGGCCGCCGAGTCCCAGAAGGCATCTGATGGCTGAGCGGACGCTGAAGATCTCGATCGTCGGTGAGGACCGCAACGGCAGCGTGCGGCGGACCTTCCGCGAGGTCGAGAACGACGGCAACCGCCTGGCCCGCGGCTTCACCTCTGTCCGGGCCAGCGTGGGCGGCAACATGCGCTCGACCCTGGGCATCGTCACCAAGACCACCGGGGCGATCGTGGCCAGCTTCGCGGCCGTCAAGGTCGTGGGGTTTCTCAAGGGCGCCATCGACGAGGCCCGCGAGGCCGAGAAGGTCGGCCGGATCACCGAGGCCCGGATCAAGTCGACCGGCGGTGCCGCCAACGTCTCGGCCAAGCAGTTCGACACCCTGACCACCTCGATCAGCAACCAGGTCGGGGTCGACGATGAGCTGATCGCCGCCGGCGGCAACATGCTGCTGACCTTCAAAGGCGTCCGCAATGAGGTCGGCAAGGGCAACGACATCTTCGACCAGGCCACCCGCCTGGCCGTCGACCTGGCCGCCGGGATGAACGAGGGGACGGTCACCGCCGGCGGGTTGCGCACCGCCAACATCCAACTCGGCAAGGCGCTCGAAGACCCGATTCGCGGGATTACGGCGCTGCGCCGCGCGGGTGTTTCTTTCACCGAACAGCAAAAGGACCAGATCAAAAAACTGGTCGAGTCCGGGCGGACCCTTGAGGCGCAGAAGCTCATCATCAAGGCGGTTGGTGAGCAGTTCGCCGGGACGGCCAAGGCGGCCGCGGACCCGTGGGAGCGGCTCGGGGTCGTGTGGGGCAACGTCAAGGAGAAGGTCGGCAACCTGCTGCTGCCGGCCCTGTCGTCGGCGGCGACGTTCGTCAGCGACAAGCTGATTCCGGCGGCGGAGCGGTGGTGGCAGAAGCACGGCCCTGAGGTCCGCGACAGCTTCTCCAAGATCGCCCACACCGTCGGCACGTTCTTCCGGGGCCTCAAGGAGAACCTCGAGCCCCAGCTCAAGCGGATCAAGGACGCCTGGGACGACAACAAGGCATCGCTGGACCTGCTGGTCGGCAGCTTCGGCGACGGCACCGACGCCAGCAAGGATGGCGCCAAGGCGGCCAAGTCCTTCGGGGACGCGGTCGTCGCCACAACCGAGTTCGTCGGCCGGGCGTCCCGGTTCCTGGACCAGGCCGCCGACAAGGTCAACGGCTTCGAGCAGTCGATGAGCAAGCTCGGCAAGAACATCCACAAGATCTTCGTCCGGCCGATGCTGGACGCCGTCAATATGGTGGTGCAGTTCTCGCTGGGCGGGTGGGCGCGGATCGCCGACGGGGCCGCGACCCTGATCGAGCACATGCCCGGCGGCAAGAGATCCGGCGCGGCCAGGACGCTGCGCGAAGGCGCCGACCAGCTGCGCTCGTTCGCCGCCGGCGCCAACCGGGCGTTGCATTCCATCGACGACGAGACGACCAAGATCACGGCTAAGTTCGGGTTCCAGGGGCTGGAGGTGTTCCGGGTCGGCCCCCGCGGCCAGACCCGCCTGGCCGCCGCCGGCGGCGGCCCCATCCGCGGCCCAGGCACCGGGACATCGGACTCGATC
>DATHIG010000867.1:0-2024 GCA_035490035.1 Actinomycetes bacterium | reverse complement strand
GGCCCGGCTACTTCTCGTGGATGTAGGCGCCGGGGGCGTCGGCGATCGGCGGGTGCTGCTCGCTGCCCATCGGGGGCGGCTTGCGGCGCTGGCCGCCGTGGACCTTGGCCCAGCTCAGCCAGTCCTCCCACCAGGAGCGCTGGTGCTCGGTCGCCCCGGCCAGCCAGACGTCGGGGTCGGGGGGGTTGTCGTCGTTGGTCCAGTGGCGGGCCTTGGGGCTCGGCGGGTTGACGATCCCGGCGATGTGGCCTGAGGAGCTCAGCACGAAGCGCGTGTTCCCCTTGACCAGCTGGCTGGTGTTGTAGGACGACGTCCACGGGGTGATGTGGTCGGTCACGGCCCCGACCAGGTACAGGTCCTGGATGACCGCATCCAGCTGCAGGCGCACCCCGGCCAGCTCCATCTCGCCCTTGGCCAGCTGGTTCTCCAGATAGCAGGTGCGCAGGTAGAACGAGTGCATGGCCGCGGGCATGCGGGTGGAGTCGGCGTTCCAGGCCAGGATGTCGAACGCCGGCGGGTCCTCGCCCATCAGCCAGTTGCTGACCACGTAGTTCCAGATGAGGTCGTTGGCCCGCAGCAGGTCGAAGGTGGTCGCCATCTCGCGACCCTCGAGAAAGCCCTGGCGGGCCATCTTGGCCTCGAGGCGTTCGACCGTCTCCCGGTCGGTGAAGGTCCCGAGCACCCCCGGTGCCGAGAAGTCGATCAGGGTGTTGAGCAGCGTCGCCGAACGCACCCGCTGGTCGCCGATGGCGTCGAGGTAGGCGATCAGCATGGTGGTCAGGGTGCCGCCGAGGCACAGCCCGACCACGTTCGCCTGCGCTGCGCCGGTGATGTCGCGGACGACATCGAGGGCGGTCACCGGGCCCTGGAGCAGGTAGTCGTCGAGCTTCACCCCGCGCATGGACTTGTCGGGGTTGCGATAGCTGATGGCGAACACGGTGTGGCCGTGGTCGACCGCCCACTGGATGAAGCTGCGCCCCGGAGCCAGGTCCATCACGTAGTACTTGTTGATCCAGGGTGGGCTGCAGAGGATCGGCGTCTCGTAGGTGGTGCGGGTCGTCGGCGTGTACTGGATCAGCTCCATCAGGGGATTGCGGAACACCACCTTGCCCTTGGTGGCGGCCAGGTTCTCGCCCAGCGTGAACGGCCTGGTGTCGACCTGGCGTGGTTTGCCCTGGTTGCTGACCAGGTCTTCCAGGAAGTTGTTGAGCCCGCGGGCGGCGCTGCGGCCGCCGGTGTCGAAGGCGCGCTTGAGCGCGGCCGGGTTGGTGGCCAGGAAGTTCGAGGGCGCCATGGCGTCGATCAGCAGCTGCACGGCCAGGTCGGCCTTGCCCCGCCAGCGCGGGCCCAGCTCGGCCGCGGCCACCAGCTCCTTGGCCAGCCTGGCCGTCAGCAGGTAGCTCTGCTGGAGCCCGAAGAACAGCGGGTTGTCCGCCCAGGCCGGGTCGGTGAAGCGCCGGTCCCTGGCCGGCGGCGGGACCGGGGGGCTGGTCTCGGCGCCAAACGCTCTTGCCGTGCTGACCGCGCCGGTCGCGGCAAGGCCGGCGGCATAGCGCAGTCCGGCCAGGGCCGGGCCGAACGGATGGCGGGCCAGCCCGACCCCCACCTCGGCCAGCGCCCGGGCCAGGGATACCGGGTCAAGGCTGGCGACAAGGCCGGCCTCCGGCCCGAGGGCCTCGGCTGCCCGCTCGGCGACGCGCTCGGCGTCCTGTGGATCCATCCCATGGTCACTATGACGAGCAGCTGCGTACTTGGTCAACTAGCGCGCCGGTCGAGTATCGGCGTCGCATGCCCCGATCCCGCGCGCTGGCAGACCCTGCGCATGCGCGCCGGGCATGCTCGACCAGCGCGCCCCATAAGCACGACGAGACCCCGGAAGGGGCCTCGTCATGCCGGGGGATCCGGTGGGGGGTCTAGGTGAGAACTTCGGTCAGCTCTTGACGCTCTTGGCGGCCTTGGTGCCCTGCTCCTCGAGCTTCTCGTAGAGCGGGGTGGTCACCTGGATCGCCTTGTGGAAGAAGCCG
>DATHIG010000866.1:0-2277 GCA_035490035.1 Actinomycetes bacterium | reverse complement strand
CCCGGGCCCCGGCGCCCCCGAACAGGTCCATGTCGTCGTCGGTCAGCGGCGCCTCGAAGGCAGCGCACAGCAGGTGCGGGGCGAGCACATAGGGGTTGCCGGGGTCGACCAGGGCCGCCTCGTGTGGGCGCCCGAACAGGTCGTCGGGGTGGTGGAGCAGGTAGGCGTCGAGGGGGTCGTCCTTGCCGACGAGCACGGCCAGGGACGGTTCGCCCTGGCGGCCGGCCCGGCCGGCCTGCTGCCACAGCGAGGAGACGGTCCCCGGGTAGCCGTCGAGCACGACCGCGTCCAGGCCGCCGACGTCCATGCCCAGCTCCAGCGCGTTGGTGGTGGCCAGCCCGAGCAGCCGGCCCGAGACCAGGCCCTGTTCCAGCTCGCGGCGCTCGTCGGCCAGGTAGCCGGCCCGGTAGGCGCGGACCCGGCCGGCCAGGCGGCGGTCGACCTCCGCGACCCGCCGGCGGGCGAAGGTGGCGACCAGCTCGGCCGACTTGCGCGAGCGGGTGAAGCAGAGGGTCCGCACCCCGGCCTCGACGGCGGCGGCCAGCCAGGTCGCCGACTCGGTGTTGGCGCTGCGGCGCAGCCCGGTGGTCTCGTCGAGCAGGGGCGGCTCCCAGAGCGCGAAGGTGACCGGGCCGCGCGGTGAGCCGTCCTCGGTGACGGCCTCGACCGGCAGGCCGACCAGCCGGGTGGCCAGCTCGGCCGGGTTGCCGAGGGTGGCCGAGGCGAGCACGAACGCCGGTCTGGCCCCGTAGCGGCCGGCGAGGCGGCGCAGGCGGCGCAGGATCGCGGCCACGTGGGAGCCGAACACCCCGCGCAGGGTGTGGGCCTCGTCGACCACCACGTAGGCGAGCCGGCCGAGGAAGGCCGCCCAGCGTTCGTGGCCGGGGAGGATGCCGCGGTGGAGCATGTCGGGGTTGGTCAGGACCAGGTTGGCGCTGCGCCGGATCATCGGGCGGTCGGCCGTCGGGGTGTCGCCGTCGTAGGCCGAGGCCCTGATCCCGGCGAGGGCGAACGAGCGGATCGCGCGGAGCTGGTCGCGGGCCAGCGCCTTGGTGGGGGAGAGGTACAGGGCGGTGCGGTGGCCGCCGCCGAGCAGGGCGTCGAACACCGGGAGCTGATAGCAGAGGCTCTTGCCGGAGGCGGTGCCGGTCGACACCACCACGTTGGCCCGCTCGGGCCAGCGCGACCGCGGCCGCCTGGTGGGCCCACAGGGTGGTGACACCACGAGCTGCCAGCCGGGAGATGACCAGTTCGGGCAGGTCGCCTGGCGGCTCGACCAGCCGCGCCGGCCGGGCCGGCAGGCGCTCCAGGTGCACGAGCTGGCCACGGTAGTCGGGGTCGCCGGTGAGGTCGTCGACCAGCGCGACAGGGTCGGTCACGACCCCATGGTAGCCGCGACCCGACACGGTTCAGGCCTGGGGCCGCAGGCTGCCGGCCTCAGGGGGCCTCAACCGAGCTTGCCGGCCCGGAGGCGGTCGAACAGGGAGTAGGCGCCGGGGAGCAGGCGGACCACCGAGGCGCCGCCGGCGCTCCCGGAGACGCTTGGCACCGGCACGTTCTTGATCCCGCTGACCGGGACCTTGGTGGCGAGCAGGGACAGGCGGAGCAGCTCCGGGAACGGCAGGTCGGTCTTGACCTCGTCACGCATGACGGCCAGCCAGGTCATCACCCGGGCCGGGTCCTTGGCGACCTGGCGCTGGAAGGTGCCGAGCCCGCCGAGGAGGATCTGGCCCTGGTGGCGGGAGCGGTCGAAGTCGCCGCCGGGCAGGGTCTTGCGGGCGCGGGCGTAGGCCAGCGCCTGGCCGCCGTTCAGCTTGCGCCTGCCCTTGTTCAGGAAGGCCCCGGCGAAGGCGTCGCGGAGGTTCATGTCCACGTTGACCTGGACCCCGCCGACCTTGTTGACGATGTCGGTCAGCCCGTCGAACGAGGTGAGCGCGTAGTAGTCGATGGGCAGGCCGGTGAGCCGCTCGAAGGTCGCGACCAGCAGCCGCGGCCCGCCGAAGGCCATGGCGGCGTTGATCTTGCTGGTGCCGTGGCCGGGGATGGGCACGTAGCTGTCGCGGGGGAAGCTCATCACGGCAGCGCGGCGTTTGGCGGTGTCGACCACGACCAGCTGGAGGGCGTCGGCCCGGCCGCCCTCGACGCTACCGCCCCGGCCGAACTTGGGTGCGCCCGCGTCCGATCCGATGGTCAGCAGCACGATCCGCCGCTTGAGGGTCGGGGCGGCCGAGCCGGCATGGGCCCGCTGCACGGTGACCGCGGGCGACGCCCCGGCGG
>DATHIG010000865.1:0-2180 GCA_035490035.1 Actinomycetes bacterium | reverse complement strand
CGCATCACCTGACGGGGTGCATGCGACGCGCGACGGTTCGCGCTGCGGCCGCTTCGGTGTCAGGTGGTTTCGGCCGATGAAGCTGCTGGCGCTCGGTTGGGTGGTGCCGAGGGGCGCGGCGGCCCCGAGGCACCGGCTCGGCCGAGCGCCACCAATCGCATCGACGGGGCGCCAGGCGGAGCGGCGGGCGTGTCATCCTGCTTGTCGGTCCGCCAGCGCCGCGTGCACCAGGGTGTAGACATCCGAGCCCAGCAGCAGCCGCCGGGGCGGGTCGTCGACTCCGGCGACTTCGCGCGCAATTAGAGGAAACCAGGATGCGGCTGCGCCGCGATTCCGTATTTCCCCCTTCGGGGCTCTGTCACATGCCAATGACATTGGCGACGAAGGTAGCAGCCGCGTCGGCCGGGTAGGCGAAAGACGAGGCGGACCAGGAGGACCAGCCATGGCGACCGCGGCGATCTACGGGCTGCTGGCCAGCTCTAGCTTCGTGGTCGGCGTGGTGCTCGGACTGGCCACCAAGCCACCTCGGCGGCTGCTGGCCGTGATCATCGCCTTCGGTGCCGGGGTGCTGGTGTCGGCCCTCACCTTCGACCTCATGGGCGAGGCCTTCGAGCGTGAGACCGGGGCCTATGCCATCGGCCTCAGCCTGCACGCCGAGGGCCGCAGCATAGGCATCGTGTTGCTCGCGGCGGTGTTCCTGGCGAACGTCCCCGAGAGCCTGGGCAGCACGCGGGCCATGCGGGAAGAGGGTCGCTCCCGGGGCTACATCATCGGCGTCTGGACGGGCGTGGGGGTCGCCTGCGTCTTGGCCACCATGGCCGGCTATGCCCTGCTCGCCGGCCTGTCGCAGGGCTGGATCAGCGCCATCTTGGCCTTGGCCGCCGGGGGGATCTTGGCCCTGCTGGCCGACACGATGTTCCCCGAGGCCTTCGAGCACGGTGGCCGGTGGGTCGCCCTTGCTACCGCCGTCGGTTTCGCCTGCGCCTTCCTGCTCAGCGAGCTGACCGGATCGGCCTGACGGCTGATGCCTCCATGATTCTGCGTCCCTGCTGGTCGAGTGGGCCGCTCTCGGCCGCTGATGCTCGGGATGTCGGTGGCATGGCCTAGCCTTCGGCCATGGACAGCATCCTGATCCCGGCGTCACCAGGCCGACCATGACCGAGCGGATCACGCCAGGGCAGTTTCACGAGGCCGCCGGCGTCGAGGACTGGCGGGTGCTGGGCGAGGGTGCGTGCGCGTACTTCCGCACCGGGTCGTTCGCGGCCAGCGCCCAGCTGGTGCACGCGATCAGCCAACTGGCCGGCCTCCAGGACCACCACCCCGACGTCGACCTGCGGCACGAGGGCGTGACCGTGCGGCTGATCACCATCACCCACGACTACTACGGGCTGAGCGAGCGCGACGTCGAGCTGGCCCGGCAGATCTCGGCAGCAGCGCGCGAGCTGGACATGCCCGCCGACCCGACCGCCGTCCAGACGGTCCAGGTCACGATCGACGCGCTGGTTCCTCCCGAGGTGCTGCCGTTCTGGCGGGCCGTGCTCGGCTACCAGAACCGCAGCGACAGCCCCGACGAGGACCTGATCGACTCGAACGGTCGCGGGCCGTCGTTCTGGTTCCAGCAGATGGACGCGCCGCGCCCCCAGCGCAACCGGATCCACCTCGACGTCTGGGTGCCGCACGACCAGGCCGAGGCGCGGGTCGCGGCGGCGATCGCTGCCGGCGGGCACCTGGTGACTGACCAGCACGCGCCGGAGTGGTGGGTGCTGGCCGACGCCGAGGGCAACGAGGCCGACGTGTGCACCTGGATGGGCCGCGACTGAGCGAATCCTCCCGGCAACGGATGGTGACCTTCCTCCGATGATTCTGTGTCGGTAGGCATTTTGATCATCTGTTTGATCATCCAGGGTGGCTGGCCATGCTCGTCCAGGGGCCGCCGTGCTGGTCATCTAGCTGCGGGCGGGGCGAGGTGCAATCGTCCGTTGGAACGCTGGGCCAGGGCCTGTTGGAGGGCCTGGCGGGTGGCGAACCCGAGGATGAGTGGGGCCTCGGTGGCGAATTTGCCGTCGACATCGCTCGTTGAGTCCAGTCGGGAGGTCACACAGCCACCTGGGAACTGGTCGTACCAGGTGGCCGCGAACCTGTCGGTGCTGCGCTCGGTCCGCTCAAAGTGCCGCACCCCT
>DATHIG010000864.1:0-2468 GCA_035490035.1 Actinomycetes bacterium | reverse complement strand
GTCGCCATGCTGGCCGCGGTCACGCTGGTCCCGGCCCTGCTCGGTCTGTGGGGGCGGCGCATCCGGCCGGGCCGGACCGCACGCTCCGACCACGGCCTGTTCTACCGGCTGTCCCGGCTCGTCCAGCGGGCCGCCCCCGTGATCGTGGTGCTGGTCGCCGCCCTGCTGGTGCTGCTGGCCCTGCCGTTCCGCCACGCACGGCTGCAGAACTCCGGCCTGGAGTCGCTGCCGCCCAGCTCGGAGTCGCGCCAGCTGTTCGAGACCGTCAGCACCCGCTTCCAGGGCGGCGGCACCGACCCGGTCGTGGTGGTGCTGGAGTCGACCCCCGGCTCCCCGCTGGTCGCCGACTACCGACGCCGGGTCGAGCTGCTGCCAGGGGTGGAGCGCGTTGAGGCCCGCCCAGGCACCCCGCCGCAGCTCACCGTGCTGGACGTCGTGCCCGACGGCTCCAGCGAGGGGCCGGTGGCGACCCGGCTGGTCGAGCGGATCCGTGCCCTGGAGCGCCCGGTCGCCGCCGGCGTCACCGGCCCCGCCGCCTTCCTGGTCGACTATCGCGACTCGCTGGCCGCCCGCCTGCCCTACGCGCTCGCCCTGATCGGGCTGGCCACCTTCGCCCTGCTGTTCCTGATGACCGGGTCGGTGGTCGTGCCGGCCAAGGCGATCGTGATGAACGTGCTGTCGCTGGGGGCCAGCTTCGGCGCCCTGGTCTGGGTGTTCCAGGACGGCCACCTGTCCGGGCTGCTCGGCTTCGATCCTCCGGGCATGATCGACATCACCATCCCGGTGCTGATCTTCGTGTTCGCGTTCGGCCTTTCCATGGACTACGAGGTGTTCCTGCTCTCCCGTATCAAGGAGGCCTGGGACCAGACCGGGGACAACGACCGCGCGGTCGCCCTCGGGCTGCAGCGCACCGGGCGGATCGTCACCTCGGCGGCGGCCCTGATCGTGGTCGTGTTCCTCGGCTTCGCGGCCGGGGAGCTGCTGACCATCAAGGAGGTCGGGCTTGGCATGGCGATCGCGGTCGTGCTCGACGCCACCGTGGTCAGGATGCTGCTGGTCCCGGCGACCATGAAGCTGATGGGCCGCTGGAACTGGTGGGCGCCGCCGGCCCTGCGACGGCTCCACGACCGCTTCGGCGTGGCCGAGACGGCGCCGCCCGAGCCTCCCCTGGACGCAGGGCAGGAGCGGGTAGGCTCGATCCATGCCGGTCCCTGACGCGCGACGCAACGGTGCCGTCCAGCTGGTCGTGACCGACCTGGACGGCACCCTCTCCGACGCCGACGAACGCATCCACCCGGCCTCGGCCCGGGCGATCCAGGCCCTGGAGGCTGGCGGGATCCCGGTGCTGGTCGCGACCGGACGCCGGCTGCGCATGGCCCGCGCCGTCCTGGAGGCCGGCGGCCTGGCCGGACCGGCGGTGGTGCTCGACGGCGCCCTCGGGGTCGACCTGCGCGACGGCCGGGTCTTCCACCAGGCCGCCTTCCCGCCCGAGGCCGCCAGGCAGGTGCTGGACGCGTACACCGCCGCCGGCCTGAGCCCGTGCGTGTACGTCGACCGCCGGGACGTGGACATGGTCGTCGGCGACCATCCGTCGACCCATCCCGACCACCTGGCCCGCGCGCAGCCCTGGGTGGCCGTCGACGACCTGGTGCGGGTGGTCGAGACCGAACCGGTGTATGCGCTCACGGTCGTCGGGCGGCCCTCGCCGGTGCTGGAACCGGCGCTGGACGCGGTCGGGCTGGCGGGCAGCGCCAGCATCGTCCACGACCTGGTCTACGGCGGCTGCACCGTCCAGGTACGGCCGCCCGGGATCAGCAAGTGGAGCGGGGTGCTGGCCTTCTGCGCCGAACGGGGCATCGACCCCGGCCGCGTCCTGGCCGTCGGCGACGGGGCCAACGACGTCGAGCTGCTGGAGGGCGCCGCGGTCGCGTGCGCGGTCGCCACCGCGGCCCCGGCCGCCCTGGCCCGGGCCGACCACGTCCTTGGGCCGCCGGCCAGCGGCGGCTGGGCGGCCGTGCTCGACCTGGTCGGGAGGCCGGTCGGCTCCCGCTGACGGCGAAACGCATGGCATCGGGGGACACCCTGCGCCGGCACCATCGGACAAGTCAGCCTGAGACCGATATATTGCGCGGATGGACGCAAAGGCCAGGGCCGAGACCTGGGATCGGGAGCACCGGCCGGAGTGCGTGGCCGACGTCCCCCTGAAGATCAAGCAGGACCTGGCCGAAGGGCACTTCGAGCCCGACCGGCCACCGGGCAGCCACGGGGGGGTGGGCACCGCCGCGGCCCGCATCCTGGTCAACTTCGACGCCTCCCCGCATGGTGGGCACTGGCGGCCGCTCCCCGACTCCGGCCGCGAACCCTCGATCACGATGCGCACCGTGATCCATCACTCGATCGTCGGCAGCGCCGAGGGCGCCTGGCAGTACTTCGCTGGCGGCACCGCCATCGAGAGCACCTTCATCGTC